>CAMLPA010000126.1 GCA_946481605.1 uncultured Flavihumibacter sp.
TTCGACGAGGAAGCTTAAAGGTTCTCCATCTGGTCGGGGATCGTTCTTTCCAGTTCTTCCTCCTTGATTTTGTTCGTGGGCCATTCAGGATCGTACTTCACGAACCAGGATATCCACAATGAACGGGAAAGCCGCATCAGCCAGGGTTGCAGCGCAATAAGCAGGATACCATTGGAGATGAGCCACCAGAGGAAACGGTTATCGTTAAACGACATTCCGATCAATACCAGCCAGGCCACTAAAGTAGCCACGCTAATGGCCACCGTAAGCGCATAACTCACGTAACCCGTGCCATAGTAAAACCCGACCTCAATTTCAGTAGGCTGCCCGCAAACAGTACATTGCTTATGCATTTCCATGTTCCTGTTGAGTTTGATGCTCACAGGATTTTTAAACAACTTCCCTTCGCGGCAACGCGGGCAACGGCAACCGAGAACGGAGGAAAGATAATTTCGTTTGGGTGCTGATTCCATAATGACAAAGGTATAAATATAACCCGGCGCCGCATTGTGCCACAAGTCACGATCAGTAATTTATCCCACAAATCAGCGGATTATTTTGAAACACGGCACAATCAGGAAGTAATGAATACCATTATAATTTCTCCAGCACCTTTTCCATCTTCATACTCCTGGAGCCTTTTATGAGCAACTGGGCACTTTCCGGACTTTTGCGCTGTAACCAGTTGCCGGCGGCTTCTGCATCGGGCAGGTAAGTGAACGGGTGCATCACATGTGCGAAATCGCCCCCTACCAATACCACTTCTTCCCAGGGGTGTGCCGCGATGAAAGCGGCCAGGTCTTCGTGTTCTTTTTTGCTGTCGGGCCCCAATTCCATCATAGCGCCCAGCATCAGTATTTTATGGTCGCCAGGTTGTGCGGCGAAATTAGCGATGGCAGCTTTCATACTGGAAGGGTTGGCATTATACGCGTCGAGAATGATGGTATTGCTTCCTTTCTTCACCAGTTGTGAACGGCTGTTGGTAGGTGTGTATGCTTCAATTGCGGCGGTGATCTTTTCCATGGGAACTCCGAACTCCATGCCTACGGCCACGGCTGCGAGTACATTGGGCAGGTTATAGTCGCCCACCAGTTGCGTTTGTATGGTGCCCAAACCGGGTACATTCGTGATTTCCACGGCGAGAAAAGGCGCGGAGGCAGCCAGTTTGCCTTCTACTTCAGCCTGATCCGTTCCGTAACGGATTACTTTAGGAATACCTGCACTCATTTCGCGGAGGTAATCATAGTCCCACATCGCGAACGCAGTGCCATTATTGGCCCGGAGGAAATCGAATAATTCTCCTTTTCCTTTCCTTACGCCTTCCACGCCACCAAAGCCTTCGAGGTGGGCCTTGCCGCAATTTGTGATCAATCCATGGGTTGGCAACGTGTATTTGCAGTACCCTTCAATTTCTTTCTGGTGGTTCGCACCCATTTCTATCACGGCCATTTCCGCATCCTGTTGGACGCGCAGCAAGGTGAGCGGGATCCCGATGTGGTTGTTGAGGTTACCCTGCGTAGTATAGGTGATGAAGTGGGAAGACAGCACCGCGTGGATGAGTTCTTTGGTGGTGGTTTTCCCGTTGCTGCCGGTGATGGCGATGAACGGCACCTTTTTTCCATCCGCTTTGTTCATGAACTTCCGGCGGTGGTGTTGCGCCAGTTGCTGCAAGGTGGTGAGCACATCGTCTACCAGTATTGTTTTTTCTGAGGTATGGAAATCGGCCTCATCAATTACGGCGTACGCGGCGCCCATTTCAAGCGCTTTTGCCGCGAAGGCGTTGGCGTTGAAGTTGGGTCCTTTCAGCGCAAAGAAGATATCCCCCGGTTTCAGTGCGCGCGTATCGGTTTGCACGCTGGGGTGTTGCAGGAAAAGCTGGTATAAGGCGGAGATGGTCACAGTATTCAATTTGAGTGCACAAATATACTACAAGAAAGCCCCGCATATCTCAGCGGGGCCTTCTTTGAACATCACGTATTATGCGTTGTAATTATCTTTTTTGTTTGCGGTTCTTATAGATGATACCGCTTTTGCGTCCGTTTCCTTCTGCACTGCCCACACGGTCCATGGCGCAACGGAAACCAACGGTGCTGCTGGCCTGGTCTTCTTCAAGGTGACGGCGTGTACCAGGAGAGAGCCAGTAAGCACGGTCGTTCCAGCTACCGCCTTTGATCACGCGGGATTTATCGGAGATCAGGGTGGTTACACCATAGCCATAAGTTACCATAGAAGAGCTGTCACCATCCAGGTAGTTGATCACGTCACCTCTCTGGTAGTTGCGGCGGTTCTTACTTTCTTCGTCTGTAACATATTGCTCTTTCAGGCGACCGAGGCTGTCTCTTTCAAATTCGCCATCCTGTGTTTTGTAGAGTTTGGAGTACTTGTTACCACGGTAAGGGGCAACATCATCCATATCGGTGGTATTCAGCGGACGGTAAACGTCTCCGGTCCATTCACTCACGTTACCGGACATGTTGTAAAGACCGAATCCATTGGGGAAGAAAGATTCCACGGGACCAGTGTACACCGCGTTGTCGTTCAAACCACCGGCTACACCCATGTTGTCACCATAACCGCGTTTGAAGTTGGCGAGGAAAGTCCCTTGCCAGGAACCGCGGCGTGTATCGCGCAGGCCGTTCACGTTGTGCGACCAGGAATATACCTGTTTGTTGCCGATCAATTCCTCACCACGCTTTTTAGGAGAAGTGGATGGATTGGGGTTCTGGTTTACATAACCCAGTGCCGCGTATTCCCATTCCGCTTCGGAAGGGAGGCGGTAGTTGGGCAACATCAGACCGTCTTCGAACCTCACCTGGGTACGGGGGGTACCGTTGGAGTTCTTGAGCGGGTTCTTTTTAGATTTCGCGGCGGTACCCGGCGTAGCCTGGAATTCACCCACGAGGTAAGCTTTACTGTTGAAGTTTTCCTGGCCAAGGCCCTGAAGGTTCTTCAATGTATTCTTGTTCACATATCCTTTCTGAACGAGGATGCCTTCGTTCACGCGGTCGGAGCGCCAGAGGCAGAAATCAGATGCCTGCTTCCAGGTTACGCCCACCACGGGATAATAGTTGTAAGAAGGGTGGCGGAAATAATACTCCACCATGGGTTCGTTGTAAGCGAGTTCGCTCCGCCAAACCAGTGTATCGGGCAGGGCGCCTAAACGCACATCTTTGTATTCATCCCCATCAAACACCGATTCTATCCAGTAAAGGTATTCCCGGTAGTGTACGTTGGCCACTTCGGTTTTATCGATATAGAACGAGTTCACCGTAACACGGCGGGGAATATTATTCCAGTCGCCCATCACATCTTCTTCAGTCGCACCCATCGTGAAGGTACCACCCTGAACGAAAACGAGACCGGGGCCGGTTTTCTGCTCTTTCTCCATGGACACCTGGTAGCCGCCCATGTTCTTATCGTTGTAGTTCCAACCGGTTACGGATGATTTTTCCTGCTTCTTTCCGAACAGCCCCCCGTTTTTACAGGAAGCCAGCAGAACAGTGGCAGTTAATAGGATCGAAACATTTTTCAGGTTCATCTTGGATAGCATTGAGCTAGGTTTTTGGATATGAATAACGACCTCGATAATCGGTTTATTGTACAACCGGAGGGCGAATATAATTTAATTTTGTTTTCCGGGCGGCAGCTTTAGCAATCAATGGATAAGAACCGCCTTACTGCCCATAAACACATAACTTCAAACACGGAACCAAACTTCCATACTGCGGATGCGTTTTTTCCTTCTTTTATTCCTGCTCGCAAATACCATACTAGCCCCGGCACAAAGGGTGTACGCGCCCCATTCTGTGCTTCAAAACAGCACATGGTATAAAATAGGCGTGGATACCGCAGGGGTTTACCGGATCGATCTCGCATTGCTGAACGCCATGGGTTATACAGGCAACAGTTTTCCCGCGGATGCCATCCGTGTGTTTTGTAGGACAGGCGCCATGCTGCCCGAGGCCATGAACACAACTTATACAGATGACCTGAAGGAAATCCCTTGTCGATCCTATGCGGGATTCCTATTGTTTTATGCACCCGGCGCGCATATACTTGAAAAAGATTCTGTAAATCAGGGCTTTACGCATAAAATGAACCTGTTCTCCAACCGCACTTACTATTATATTAAGGTGGAAGGTTCGGGGTTAAGCATCCCCCTTCAACAGGACCCCGGCAGTTTTCAACGAACCGTTACGGCCTATGATGATGTCCGTTTCTATGAGAACGAACTGGTGAATTTTCTGGGCAGCGGCAAAGAATGGTTCGGAGAAGAATTCGCGAATGCCCCGGGCAAAACGCTTACCCGGAACTTCTCTTTTACTTTTCCCGGAAGGGATATCCAGGAACCGGTGCGCTTTAACGCCACTGTGGTGGCCCGTTCCGTGAATGGCAGCAACCGTTTCAGTGTGCAGTTGAACAGTGGCGCCGCGACCACCACCGATATTGCCGCCACAGGCAGCGGTGCCTACGATGTTTTCGCCCGGAAAGCGAACATCTCCCTCACACAATTGATCCCCACCGCTGATGTACAGGCCGGATTCAACTTCCAGCCCGGCGGGTTCAACGCGCAGGGCTGGCTGGACAATATCCTCGTACAGGCCCGTTCTCCACTGCGTTTCAATGGCTCAGCGCAATGGCATTTCCGCGACTGGCGCTCGGTGGCACCCGGCAATGCGCGTTTTGAGATCAGCAATGCGCCCGCCGATGTCGAAGTTTGGGAGGTGACCGATCCACTTTCCCCGATACGGATGGCCACACAAATTGCCGGTAACACATTGGGGTTTACTCAAAACACCAGCCGGCTCAGAACGTATATCGCCTTTTCCCCTGCCACGGCATTACGTCCCGCCACATTGGGCATGGTAAAAAACCAGGACCTGCACGGCACGCCCAATGCACGTTTCCTGGTGGTCGCGGCGCCGGAACTGGTTCCGGAGGCCCAACGCCTGGCGGCTTACCACGAAACCACCAATGGCCTCACAACACTGGTGGTTACTCCCGAAATGGTTTTCAACGAATTTTCTGCAGGCATCCCCGATCCTACAGCGATCCGCGATTTTGTTAAGCTGCAGTACGACCGGGCCGGAGGAGATACTTCGCGCCAGCCCCGCTACCTGCTCTTGTTCGGCGATGCTTCCTACGATTACAAAAACCGACTCGGCAACAACACGAATTTTGTGCCCGCTTACCAAAGCAACGAATCCCTCGACCCCCTTTCCACCTATACTTCTGATGATTTTTTCGGGTTGCTGGACAATACGGATAACATCAACAATACCAGCGCACTCAGCTTGCTTGACATCGGGATCGGGCGCATTCCTGCCGGAAACCCGTCGGAAGCAAAAGCTTATGTAGACAAGGTGCTGGCCTACCATTCTTCCCAGGCGCTCGGCCCCTGGCGCAACGAACTCAGTTTTCTCGCCGATGATGAAGACGATAACCTCCACCTCCAGGATGCCGAATATGTTGCCGGAGGCGTGGAAACCCTGAACCCGTCTTTCAATACTAATAAGTATTACCTCGACGCGTTTCCGCAGCAAAGCACTTCCGCGGGCAGCCGCTACCCCGCCGCCACACAAGCCAGTAACAACAAGGTTTTCAATGGTACACTAATCTGGAATTACAGCGGCCACGGCGGGTTTACAAGACTTGCGGAGGAAGTATTACTCGATAAAGAGACCGCGGCCCAATGGCGCAACAGGGACCGCTATCCGCTTCTCATCACAGCGACCTGCGATTTCGCGCCTTATGATAATCCGGGTATGCCCTCACTGGGCGAACAGGTGCTGTTACAACCCAATGCCGGCGCCATCGCGCTGATGACCACCACCCGTGTGGTGTTCGCGTTCAGCAACCGCACCATGAACTACAATTACCTGCAGGAAGCCTTCAAAAGAAAAGCCAACGGTTTCTATCCCAGCCTGGGCGAAGCCGTAAAAAATGCCAAGAATTTCACTTACCAGTTTTCCGGAGACATTGTCAACAACAGGAAATTCACCCTGCTCGGCGATCCCGCGCTTACCTTAGCATTCCCACAGTACAAAGTGAAAACCACGCACATCAACGGTAAAGAAACCGGCAGTTTGAAAGACACCATCCGGGCACTCGATAAAGTGATTGTTTCCGGGGAAATCACGGATATGAACGGCGCTGTTTTAACGGACTTCAATGGTGCGGTTTTCCCCACGGTATTTGATAAGAAAAGAACAAGGCGCACCCTGGGCAACGACCCCGGAAGTCCTGTTACCAGTTTTGAAACCCGTGAACAGGTGCTGTTCAAAGGAAAATCTTCCGTAAAAGATGGGCGTTTCAGCTTCGAATTCATTGTTCCGAAAGACATCAGTTACGCCTTCGGCGAAGGCTGGATCAACTACTACGCCGAGAACGGCGTGTACGATGCGAACGACCATTACCCCAACCTGGTGGTGGGCGGCGGCAGCAATACCGGCTCCGACGACCAGGAAGGACCAACCGTTAAAGCCTGGATGAACGATGAAAAATTCGTGAACGGCAGCATCACCAACAACGCGCCCATCCTGCTGGTGAAAATCTCCGATTCTTCCGGCATCAACACCACCGGCACGGGGATAGGTCATGACATCACGGCCATCCTCGACAACGATGTGAACAACCCCATCGTGCTGAACGAATTCTACCAATCAGAACAGGATTCCTACAAAAAAGGATATGTCCGTTATCAGTTGCCCCCCCTGGAACCCGGAGAACATACCTTGCAGGTGAAAGCCTGGGATGTGGCCAACAACTCCGGAGAATACCTGCTGCGTTTTAAGGTAACCGAACAGGGCGACCTGGTGCTGGACCATGCACTCAATTACCCCAACCCCTTCACCACCAAAACCTCCTTCTGGTTCGAGCACAACCGCCCATTCGAAAATTTACAGGTACACATACGGGTATTTTCACTTACCGGAAAACTCGTAAAATCACTGAAAAACACAATAATAACCACCGGTAACCGTTCGAGTGATGTGGAATGGGACGGTAAAGATGATTTTGGAGCGAAACTTGCCCGCGGCGTGTACTGGTATATTTTACGCATCAGCGCCCCCGATGGACAAACCAAAGAAGTGATCCAGAAGCTGGTTATCTTATAATTCCTACTTTTGCCTGGTCTTACATTTCGAAACCTACAAAATTGATATAAAAAATCTCTGATGAAACGACTCCATCTGAAACTGGCTGCCACTGCATTCCTGCTGGCGGGCACCGCTCTCTCAGTATCCGCACAAACAGCCGACAGAATCAACATCGTTACAACGGCAGTACCTTTCCTACGAATCTCACCCGACGCAAGAGCCGGAGGCATGGGCGAAACCGGGATCGCTACTTTACCCGATGCCAACGCGCCGTTCTGGAACCTCGCCAAAACACCTTTCAACACCAGTAATACAGGTATTGCCATGACGTACACCCCCTGGTTAAAAGACCTGGGATTGAATGATGTGTATCTTGCCTCACTCGCAGGCTACCTGAAACCAAGCGATATGGAAGCTATTTCTATGTCGGTAAGGTATTTCAGTCTGGGCAACATCTCTTTTACAGATGGAAGCGGAAACTTCCTTCAAACCGAACGTCCGCGTGAATTTTCTATCGATATGGGCTATTCCAGAAAATTATCTGACCAGATGGGTATCGGTCTTGGACTGCGTTATATCCGTTCCCGCCTAGCCATCGGCAACATCGCCGGAACAACTTATAAACCCGGCTCCACCGTTGCTGCCGATCTCTCCTGGTATTACAATGGTGCCGATGAAAATGGAGAAGGGTTCAGCGCTGGCGCCGTGCTCTCCAATCTGGGTGGCAAAATAGGATACACCAACAACGCCGAAGAAAGAGATTATATTCCCGCCAACCTTGGACTTGGTGGTGCATACACCAAAGTTTTCGATGAAGCTAATAAAGTTACTTTCGCCCTAGATATCAATAAGCTGATGGTGCCAACGCCCCCCAGCTATGAAGAAGTCCCAGATATGTCGGATCCAACTTACGATGAAGTGGTGGAGCGCAACAACGCCAAAACCCGCGACTACCGCTCTAAAGGCATCGTAGGAAGCTGGTTCAGTTCCTTCGGTGACGCACCCGGCGGATTTGGTGAAGAAATGAAAGAGTTCACTTTCTCAGCAGGCGCGGAATATTGGTACAACAACCAGTTCGCACTGCGCGCAGGCTATTTCTATGAGAACAAAGACAAAGGAAACCGCAAGTACTTCACTGTAGGTGCGGGCATCAAATACAACGCTATCGGCATCAACTTTTCATACCTGGCACCTTCGGGTCAGGGTATTACGAGGAACCCGCTTTCCAATACGCTGCG
>CAMLPA010000127.1 GCA_946481605.1 uncultured Flavihumibacter sp.
TATCGGCAAAAGAACGAAGCAGCCGCGTTTCTTTTCAAAAACTCTTCTCTATTGAAATCGCTTAAAAGGCTTGAACGGCTGGGGCTTACGGGCTTCTTCTCGTTTTTACACAACAAAATCGGTAAAGTGCTACGCGAAAAGCTTACAAGGGGAAACCTTTCATTGTATTGGCTTGATCTGTATAAGCTCGGGTACGCCGCCAGTCTTCTTAAACAGTCGGAACGGTAGAAAGTTGTTCTACAAACGCCTTCGCTCTTTCGCCGGAATCGTTAAGTGTAAGGAAGTATTTGTTCCGAAGCGCAATCGCTTCCTCATGAAACGGCACATCAAAAAGACTTTGCATCAAAACCCTGGCATCAGCGGCGTTTTCGATGTGGTGACAACTTTCTTTTACCAGCGGACAGGCATAACCATCTCCATAATAAAGGCAATGCCGGCCATACATTAACGCATTGTAGATTTCAGATTTTAACCCTGTTTCAGAAAGAAAGGGCAGGAGCTGGATATGTGATTTACGGATAAGGTCGATCACTTCTTCTTCAGAAGGAGATTCCACCAGACAAGCCAGTTCATTACGCTCCACCAGTTTTTTCAGCGAAGAGGAAGGCGCCTTTCCCGCCAATACAAAAGGCAGGGCGCTGTTTTCAAACACTTCCTGCAACAACCAGATGGCGGAACGTTCATGTTCAGGTAGCGAAAAATCGCCAAAGTAGAAACAGTAATTTCCTGTTCCCGTTTGGCTTTTACTTTCCTGTGGATGCAATAGCATTGGAAATAAAGTTGCTTCAGTTCCCAGTTCATTCCTGAAATAATCTTGATCCTTTCGGTGTAAGGCCAGGAAAGAGGATGCCGCCGCAAGTTGTTTTTCGTATTGTGTTATCCTGCGTGATTCGTTGAGTTGAAAAAGTTTTTTACCCAGTCCGTTACTGAACGCGCCGGATTCCTTCGCCTGGATTTTAGGAATGCCCAACAACCTGAGATAGGTATGCGGCCTGGGTTGCCATCCGGGCTGAAGCAGCACACCGGTGCTTTCCCAATTGTAAAATAATATGGGGGCTGTATCAGCACGGAGCCTTTCTTCCAGTAATGGGTGCGTTCTCGCCGCAACTTCATAAGGGATACCAAAAGCAACAGCTTTATGCCCTGAGCAAATAGGATAATGATACACTTCGGCGCAGCAACTACTGATCCGCTCACTCACCGGCTCCTCTCCAAAAACATGCAACACAATGTCCAACGGCTCCGTGGCCAGTGTTTCCAGTTCAAAATACAACAAACTGCCCAGCCCGTAGAAAGTATGCGTAACCGGACAGGGGGAAACAATATGTATTCTCTTCTTCACTGATCTATAACACCCGGAAGGTGATTTCGTTTAAAGTGTTTAAAAGAACGCAAGTATAACAACATATTACAGCTAATTGCGATAATTTTTTAATTTACAAGCCTTTCGGATTATTATTGCCTATTGAATCGTCTCAATGAATCCTGGTAAACCAAGTGATTATAAGTATGAAGTGCTGGTGCTGGTTCCCGCGGTAACACCACGGATAAGCTATGTGTTCGAGTTCCTATCCGGTAACAATGGGCTGCTCCTGTTTTCCCCTACAGCCGACGCTGCTGTTTACAGTGACTTCAATGGTTTAAAGCTTAATTATACCGGTGTTGAGGAAGATGGCGTGTGCTGTATAGCTCCTCATGCCGTTATGTTGAATGAAGGAATAGTTCCTGTAGCATTTGATCTTGATTTTTTCCGGGAAAGATTGCATGCAGATCGAAGCCTATCGCCTATTTTGAATCCTGACCGAGATGTGGTCGCTTTCATATTTTACCTGGTGAGCCGTTACGAAGAATACCTGCCGCACACAAAGGATAACCATGGAAGGTTTCACCATAAGGCAAGTGTGTTGTGGCAGTTGAATGCCCTTCATTTTCCTTTTGCAGATGAGTTGGCCGTTCAACTATATGCTACATTACTTCCTGAAGAAATGGTGTTGGAACACATCAAACAAGGGTATCGTTTCGAACATACCCTGGATATAGACCAGGCCTACCAGTCGAGGGGGAAAGGATTTTTCAGGAATGCAGGTGGCTTTCTTAAGAATGTCGTGAAAGGTGATTGGCCTGCGGCATCCGGAAGAATACAGGCGATTTTCAGAAAAGACTTTTTTGATACCCACGCATTCATTCGTTCCATACATGATAAATACAAGTTCAGGCAGATGGTTTTTTTTCTGATGGGGCGCCATTCCGGCTTCGATCCCGGACTCCCCGCAGGTTCCGCTCACCTTAAAAAACTGATCCAGCAGTATATGGCCCGTTGTGAGGTGGGGCTGCATCCTTCTTATCTATCTTCAAAACAGGAAGAATTGATCGCGCAGGAAAAAAATGTATTGGAGTCCATTACAGGAAAAAAGATTACTGCTTCCCGGCAGCATTTTCTGCGCTTTGCACTACCGGACACTTATCGGGCGCTGGAGGCCGCTGGCATACAAGAGGAATATGCTATGGGATACGCGGGCATCAACGGATTCCGGGCAGGTACCTGCAAGCCGTTCACCTGGTTCAATCCGGCTACCAATCAAAAAGGAAAACTAAGGGTGTTCCCACTTTCCTGTATGGATGGTACTTTGCTGGAAAGTTGCGGCGATAATATGGATCAAATGCTGGAAGAAGCACAACAACGGGTAGATGCCTGTGCCCGATATGGCGGTATCTTCATTTCTCTGTTCCACAACCATCTGCTGACAGATGATGCAGTTGGTAAGAGATGGAGAATGTTGTATGAAACGCTGATCCGGTATGCGATTGAAAAGGAAAACTGATATGGGGAAAAAAGCTGTCGTTTGCGTAATGTCTGATTTTGTTACCGATCAACGGGTGATAAAAACAACTTCGTTTTTGCTGGAGAAAGGGTATGAGGTGACGGTCTATTGCCTGAAAGGCAAAGGAATTCCCACTGAGATACCTGTAACATTAAAACACGTGAGGGTATGGCGCAACAAGGGTGCATTGTTTTTCCTTTCTTTCAATTTGAATGTATTGCTGAAAATGCTGTTCAGGAAAGCTGACCTGTATTGGGCCAACGATCTGGATACGTTATTCCCCGTGTATCTCATGGCGAAACTGCGGCGTAAAAAGATAGTGTACGACAGTCATGAATTGTACACGGAGCAACCATCGCTGCATGGGAAGAAGACGAAGAAGAGGATATGGGAAACAGTGGAGCGCTGGTGCATACCGGGCGTTGATCGTTTTATAACCGTGAATGGAAGTATTGCGGATTGGTACAAGGAGAAGTACGGGAAGGAAGTGGGCGTGGTCATGAATATGCCCTTGCTTTCTGTTACAAAAAATATTGTTCCTGTTGCGGATTTTTATCCGGGCCGGAAAATCCTTATCCTGCAAGGATCTGGCATACACAAGGGCAGGGGTGGCCCTGAAATTGTAGCGGCGATGGCACACCTCGATGCAACGTGCCTGCTGGTGGTAATTGGTACAGGCGATGCCCTCCCATTGATGCAGTCAATGGTGAAAGAAAAAGCTTTGGAGGAGAAGGTGGTCTTTCTTCCGCGTATGCCTTACCGTGAGATGATGGCCTATACCAAAGCGTCGGCGCTGGGACTTCACCTCGATGCGCCGGATGGGAGCCTGAATAGTTTGTATTCCTCGCCCAATAAGCTTTTCGATTATATACATGCAGGAATCCCTGTGCTGGCGGCTCCTGGCGCGGAGATCAGGAAGGTAGTGGACAAATGGAAGATTGGGTTTTACCTGGAGCAGGTGGAGCCGGTTTCCCTTGCCCGTAGCATAATGGAAGTGTTTTCAAACAGTGGCCTGGTGGAAGAACGAAAGGCGAATACACAAAAAGCTGCGCCGGAGCTTTGTTGGGAACACCAGTTGGTGGAACTGGAACGTATTTTAGCGGGTGTTTTAAGGTAGAAAGGTATCTAACGCGCTGAATATTTTCTTTCCTGCAGAACCGTCTCCGTAAAGCGCCTTATTGTAGGCGTGTTCGTCCGGTATTATATGTATGGGGGGAGCGGTGTTGAAGTCGTACCAAAGCATGTTCCAGTTGCCTTCAAGTGTTTCTTTCCATTCCGTTTCTTTCCTGATGGTGATGCATTTTTTCTTCATCCAGTATGCCTCTTTCTGGAGCCCGCCGGAATCGGTCAGTATGGTGTTGGCAAACCTGGCATATTGAATGCAGGCCGAATAGGAAAGGGGTGATATGAATTGAATATTCGGATAGGCTGAAGTGTGAATATGGTGTAATTGCAGGTGTTTTTCCGTAGAAGGATGCAGGGGAAATACAACCGGCATATCCAGGTTGTTGAGTGATTGAAAAAGCCTGAGCAGGGAATCTTTATTTTGTTGTGTATAATTTCTGTGCAGGGTAAGCAGGTGGTAGGGGTGAGCTACAAGTGGTTGTGTGGCCAGCGCATATTGGTGCTGGAGCAGGTCCTTCATCAGGTCGCCGGTATAAACAACTTGCCGGGTGATCCCTTCTTTTTCAAGGTGTGAGCGTGCGTCTTCCGAGGCGCAGCATAAAATATCCGAAAGTTGGTCGGTGATGCACCTGTTCCATTCTTCCGGCATTTCAAAATTACCGCTGCGTTCACCTGCTTCTATGTGAATCAGCGGGAGGTGCTTCCGGTTCGCGGCGATAGCGCCTGCCAGGGTGGAATCCGTATCGCCGAATACCACAATGGCCGAAGGTTGGTGTGCTTTAATCTCCCGCAATATGGCCGAGATCATGTACGCGAGCCTGTCATCACCTTGCTGGCCAACGGTATTGAAGGAGTGGTCGTGGAGGAGTGTAAGATCCCTGGCGATCTGGTCGTAGAGCGAGGCGTCGTAGTGCTGGCCGGTATACACCATTACCAACTCATAATGTGCGGGAACGGCCCGCATTAATGCGGCCTGTTTTATAAGCTGGGGACGGGTCCCGGTTATAGAAAGGATTTTTTTACGCATCATAACGCGCTATGGGTTAGCGGACAATTGTTGTAAATGTCCTCAATCATCTCAACACTTGCAAGCGCTTCGTGCCCGTTCGTAAGGGATTTGGTTTTTCCTCCGTTTAATGCGATCTGAATTTCTTCATACATCATGGTATGTACTGGGGGGAAATCACCTGCTTCAGCGAGTTGAAATCCCGGATCGGCCCATTGTTGAAAAACCAGTTCCTGCATGTTGTTTCCACCCAGTTTTACGGTAGCTTTTTCACCTACCAGCAACAGGGAGATTTCCATATTTTTATCAGTGGCGTTCACGGTCCAGTGGATGTTGCCTATGGCGCCATTTTCCATCTGCAACACTGCCACGCCGGTATCTTCGGTTTCTATAACGTCTTTATGAAGAGTGTTGGTACGATACCCATTCGCTGAAACAGGTTTTCCTGCCAGCCAATACAGCGCATCTATATAATGACTGAACTGGGTATAAAGAATACCGCCGTCGGGGAATTGTTTGCCGCGCCAGGTGTTTTCAAAATAAGAAACGGGCCTGTTCCAGGTGCAGTTCAGTTGGAAACTCAGCAGTTTCCCCATTTTTCCTTCGGAGATGGCTTGTTTCAGTGCAATCACTGCCGGGAAATAGCGCGCCGCCTTTACCACCCACAAGTGCCGGTTACACAACCTGGCGGTTTCCAGCATCTGCCATCCGGCCCTGGAATCGATACAGAGCGGTTTTTCGCAGAGCACATGTTTGCCTGATTGTAAACTTTTGATGGTGTGCTCCGCGTGAAAGCCATTGGGAGAGCAAATGGCCACAAGTTGAACATCGGGGTGGGCCGCCAGCATCTCGTCAACAGAAGTATAGGCTTTTGCACCGGTTTCTTCCGCCAGTTTTTCAGCGGCGGTAAAATCGCTGTCGCATACTGCCGAAATAGTGCCGGTGCGCTTCATGGCAGCGGCGTGCCTGCGGCTGATGCGCCCGCATCCGATGATGGCGAAAAAAAATGGGTCACTCATATTTGTAATGCGTTCAAAATTAAGGGTATTGGAGCAGTTTATGGCATCAGGTGAAATTTGTTGGGAGGTTGGTTTTAAATAATTTTGCCAAACCGAAATCAGGGCTTACCTTTGCAGACGATTAAAATAGAGAGATTAAATTATTTTTGACAAAATGTCTTACTTAACAACTGAAAAAAGAGCGAATATTTTCGCAGAGTTTGGCGGGAAAGCTACCAATACCGGTTCTATTGAAGGGCAGATTGCTTTGCTCACTGAGCGTATTTCGCACATTTCGAAGCACCTGCAGGCCAACAAAAAAGATTTTTCAACCCACCGTGGTCTGATGAAAATGGTTGGTCAACGTAAAAGGTTGCTTACCTACCTCAGCAAGCACAACCTCCAGGGGTATCGCGCATTGATTGAAAAGCTGGGTCTCAGAAAATAATTCCCATATATGATACTAACAATTCCCAACTGCGCTATGTCCGGTTGGGAATCGTTTTTTTGTATATGCACAATTTTCTGACCGATCCTTTGAATCAGATCCTTCATCCGGAGCCAGTATTGTTCCCACTTGCCGGAAAATACGGACCGCTCCAGTAAACTGAAAAAAGTTATGCTTTCTCAGCCTATCAGCAAATCCTTCGACCTGGGTGGCGGACGTACCGTTACCATCGAAACAGGTCGCCTCGCCCGCCAGGCACACGGTTCCGTTACCGTTCGCCAGGGCAATTGTATCATACTCGCCACCGTTGTGGCCAACAAAGAACCACGCGAAGGACAGGAGTTTTTCCCCCTTACCGTGGATTATACCGAGAAGTTCGCTTCCGCAGGACGTATCCCCGGCTCTTTCTTCAAAAGAGAAGGCCGACTCAGTGATTACGAAGTGCTGGTGAGCCGTCTTATCGACCGCGCACTGCGCCCCCTCTTCCCCGAAGATTATTTCTGCGATGTTCAGGTGCTGGTGACACTCGTGTCTTCCGACGCTGAGGTATTGCCCGATGCTATGGCCTGTCTCGCAGCCTCCGCAGCACTCGCCGTTTCCGATGTGCCTATTAAAGAAATTATTTCAGAAGTACGCGTGGCCCGTATCGCAGGTGAATTCAAAGTGAACCCCACCCGTTCTGAACTCGCCACCGCCGATATGGATTTCATCATCGCTGCCACTGAAAAGAACCTCATGATGGTGGAAGGTGAATCCAAAGAATGTTCCGAAGCCGATCTCGTGAAAGCACTTGAGATCGCCCACGAAGCCATCAAAATTCAGATCAAAGCGCAACAGGAACTCCGCGACGCAGTGGGTGTAACTACCAAGCGCGATTACCCCAAGCCTGTTCAGAACGAAGAAGTGAAAGCGAAAGTGGAAGCCTTCGCCAAAGACAGGATGTACCAGATTTCCAAAGGTGCTTCCGCGAAGCATGACCGTTCCGACGCTTATGCATTGCTGAAAGAAGAAACCATCGCCAGTTTCGGTGAGGAAATTACCGATGTTGATAAAAAACTCGCGAAGAAATATTTCGAAGACCTCCAATGGGAAGTGGTGCGTAACATGATCCTCGACGACCGTACACGTTTGGACGGACGTCAGCTCGACCAGGTACGTCCCCTCGATATGGAAATCGATGTATTGCCTACGCCGCACGGTTCTGCGCTGTTCACCCGTGGTGAAACTCAGTCGCTCACTACCGTTACGCTCGGTACACCACTCGATGAACTGCTGGTAGAAAGCGCCGCGGTAAGCAACTATACCAAATTCATCCTGCACTATAATTTCCCCCCATTCTCTACCGGAGAAGCGAAAATGATGCGCGGCCCCGGCCGTCGTGAGGTAGGACACGGAAACCTGGCCATGCGCTCGTTGAAGCAAATGATGCCGGGCAACGAATATCCTTACACTGTTCGTATAGTGAGTGATATCCTCGAATCCAATGGTTCGTCTTCCATGGCTACTGTTTGTGCGGGTTCCCTCGCCCTGATGGATGCCGGTGTTCCTTTCCCCAAACATGTTGGCGGTATCGCTATGGGATTGATCACACGTCCTTCCGATGGTAAATACGCGATTCTGACCGATATCCTTGGTGATGAAGATCACCTTGGTGATATGGACTTTAAAGTAACCGGTACCCGTGATGGTATCTGCGGTGTTCAGATGGACATCAAAATTGATGGCCTCAGCATGCAGACCATGATGGAAGCGCTGAACCAGGCCAAAGAGGCCCGGATGCACATCCTGGAGCAGATGTACGCCTGCACACCGGCACACCGTGAAGAGGTGAAACCACATGCACCGCGCATGATCAAAATGTTCATCGATAAAGAATACATCGGTGCTGTGATCGGGCCAGGTGGTAAAGTGATCCAGGA
>CAMLPA010000128.1 GCA_946481605.1 uncultured Flavihumibacter sp.
CCTTTCCTCCATTCAGTAACTACTCAACAAAATAAGCCAGAATATGCCGGTGCATAAATACAATATGGGCGTGGTGGGCAACTGTTCCTACCTGGCCTACGTGGACACGACCGCCAATGTAAAATGGATGTGTATGCCGCGCTTCGACAGCAGTTTTCTCTTCGGATCATTACTCGACGAAGAAAAAGGTGGCGATTTCTATATTCGTCCCGCAGCCGAGATTTATGAATCGAAGCAATACTACCTCCCTAACACCAATGTTTTATGTACCGAATTCCTTTCCGCTGAAGGGAGCTTCCGGGTCATCGACTGTGCGCCGCGCATGATGGTACACGAAAGACAGTTCAAACCCCTGATGCTGGTGCGTAAAATTGAAGTGTTGAATGGTGATCCCGCCATAAAAGTGCGGTGTCAGCCACGGGGAGAATATGGTGAACTTGTGCCGGAAACGGTGATGGGTAGTAACCACATCAGGTTCCTTAACTTCGAGAAGCAGGTGCGTATTACCACCGATATCCCGCTTACTTATGTGCAGGATGAAAAACCTTTCGTCCTCGACCAGAACAGGTATATCGTGCTTACCTACGGTGCCCCGCTGGAAGCGCCTTTGCAGGAAACTTCGGAAGAATTTATCCGCAAAACCGTCGACTACTGGCAAACCTGGGTGAAAAGTTCTTATATCCCCACGATTTACCAGGACCAGATCATTCGTTCCTCACTGGTGCTGAAGCTGCACCAATATGAAGATACAGGTGGTATTATTGCTTCCGGAACTACCAGTCTGCCTGAGTTTCACGATAGCACCCGGAATTGGGATTACCGCTTTTGCTGGTTCCGCGACGCGTACTATACACTTAAAGCATTCAACCAGATCGGTCACTTTGAGGAACTGGAAAAATATTTCGACTTCATTCAGAACATCATCTACAATGCGGAAGATTCCCTTCAGCCCCTGTATTCTATCACCGGTGAAAAGGACCTGGTAGAGCTGGAAGTGGACCTGCATGGTTATATGGGGAACAAGCCCGTGCGCATCGGCAACAAAGCTTACATACAAACGCAACACGATGTGTATGGTCAGGTATTGGTGAACCTGCTGCCACTCTATACAGACAAGCGATTGACTTTCTCCAAGAAAAGCAGTTACCACAAAATTGTTCCCTGGCTCCTCAACCAGATTGAACGCACCATGAAGCTGCCCGACTCAGGTTTATGGGAATTCAGGAACCAGACGCAGGTGCATTCCTATACTTTGCTCTTCCATTGGGCGGGTGCGAAAGCCGCTTATAAAATCGGCGAGGCGTTCTCTGATATGGCGCTGATGCAAAAGGCGGGTAAGCTGGCCGAAGAGGCCGATGCTTTGCTGAAATCCTGTTATGATAGCGATAGGAAAGTATTTACCCAGGCCATGCACACTTCTAACCTGGATGCCAGTACGCTGGCCATGGTCACGATGAACTACCTCGACCACAACAAAGAAGCCGCTAAACTCCATATCGAGGCTTTGGAGAAAGAACTGCTTGCTGAACACGGTCTATTTTACCGTTACAAACACTATGATGATTTCGGTTTCCCGGAGAGTACTTTCCTGGTTTGCGCATTCTGGTACGTAGATGCGCTGGCATGTGTAGGCAGGATTGATGATGCGCGGAGAAACCTGGAGCAGTTGTTCAAATTCTCGAACCACCTGGGCATTTTCAGCGAAGATGTTTCTACGGATGGTTCGCAATGGGGGAACTTCCCGCAAACGTATAGTCATGTGGGATTGATCAACGCAGCATTCAGGATTGCGAAGAAACTGGATATGCCTGAGTTTATGTAGAATAGGATATATAGAATGCAAAGTGTTGGTTATTAATTTTTTAGAACCAATACTTTGCTTTTTTTATAAATCATCTAAAAGTTTTTCTATCAGAACTTCGGGCAACTAAGCCTGTTTCTTCGAATAAAATTATAGTATAGGCCGATGGTATGGGAGAAATAAAAATCCCCTTCAGTAGGATGTCCGGAATGACTAAACCCGTCAAGGTAATCTGTGGAGCTTATGCGGTAAGTGGTTTCAACGCCAATGGATAGCCGTTCTGAAAACCGGTATTTCAGTCCGGCGCTCACCGGTAAACTGATTAGTCCTTTGGGAGGCGCGGTAACGGTATCAATGGCGAGGCCGGTCATCAATGCTGATTCAGGAGAAAAATATTCTGAATTCAGGGCGCTCCAGTCTCTCCTTACCTTTAGAAAAGAATAGCCGATTCCTGCTGAAAGGTAAGGGGATAACCTGCCGGAAGCGCTGTTTTGGTTATTGCCCAGCACATCCCAAACCAATGCTGCGGATACCTCAGTAACCTTGTTGGTGAACTGAAAGTTCCGCCATCTTCTCCATTCAGGATCAGCATAACGTGCTTCGTTCCCGTGTAAATTACCCCTGAACAAACTTATTTTCACTGCAAAAGAACGGGTTAAAAAACGGGCCAGTGAAATCCCCGCGACGGGCTTCATGGTTTTGTATGAACCGATTTTGTCGGGTGTAAGGTCGCCCTGGTAAATAAATGTTCCCGCATGAACCCCGAGTTCATACTTCCAGGGATCAATCTGGGCGGAAGTTTCATTGCAACAAATTAAAACGAGCGCTGTAGCGGGTACTGCCTTCAATAGTAGTTTATTCATGCCTGTAGTTTTTCCAGCGTAAAACTTTACATGCGCGACGTTTTCTTTTATAAAGGAAGGAGGAAACTATTATTGTGGAGACCGTATTTAAACGCCGGACTTAGTGGTGAAAAGACTGTATTTGGAAGAGATTAACAAGGGCATGGGAGACCGTTTAAAAACTGTTCTTCATGAGAGGATAACCTATTGGAAAGAACCTGTTCAAAATGCTACATTTGAAAATCAAATATTCAGCTATGGACACCATATCGTTAAGACAAAAATTGCACAACTACCTGGAAGTAGCTGATGATAAGCGTGTGAAGGCGATATATTCCATTATGGCGAATGATATTGAAGAAGCCGTTTTGGTGTTTAATGAAAGCATGCAAGCTGAGCTGGATGGGAGATACAATTCCTTTAAAAAAGGGAAGACCAAAGTGATAAACGCGGAGGATAGCAAAAAACGTATTCGGAAAATGTACAAATGTTAATTTCCGTTAAAACCCTTGTTTAAACTTCAATTCATCGGCGCATTTCCCGGTTCTGTCCATAAACGTTTTCGTCAGATTTCATCACTCGGTAATTTCCGTGAAACAAAACCGGGTAGTATGAATATGATCCAATCCAACGCAACTGGTACACCCCTGTTTCTGCGGGTGAATTACAGTCTGGTGAAAATTGATCCGGCGGATATTCTCTACATTGAGTGCGCCGACAACTACATGAAATTGCATTTGAAAGAAGGCCGTCCCCTGTTGGTGCGCATCACCCTGAAAGCGTTGATGACAATGCTTCCGGAAGGATTTATGCGCATCCACCGTTCTTATGTGGTGGCACTTAATCAGATCAGCGCCATCAGGAACAGGTCGTTGAAGATCGGAACAAGCGAATTGCCACTTGGTGTGAGTTATGAGGAGCCTTTCATGCGCAGAATAAAAAACAGTCCTACCTTTGGGCATGCTTATTACTAACCTAGGAATGCTCGTTAATACAGAGCACCACCAACACCCCCTTCGCGGAGCCGCCATGAAAGCTATGGCATGTATTCCCAATGCATGGGTCCGGATACGGGAAGGCCGCATACTTGATTTTGGCGCTATGGATACAGTGGATACCTCGAACGCCAATGAAGAAGTATGGAATGCGCAGGGTGAATGGTGTTTCCCTTCCTGGTGCGACAGCCATACCCATCTTGTATTCGCGGCCAGCAGGGAAGAGGAATTTGTAATGAAAATAGGAGGGAAGTCGTATGCGGAGATCGCTGCGGCGGGTGGGGGAATATTAAATTCTGCACGGAAACTCCGGGCGATGCCGGAGGAGGAGCTTTATGAACTTGCCGCGCAACGTTTGCATGAATTGTTATTGCTGGGAACGGGCGCCATCGAAATAAAAAGCGGATACGGTTTAACAACGGATTCGGAACTGAAAATGTTGCGGGTGGTGAAACGGCTGAAACAGGCTTTTCCTATTCCCATTAAAGCCACCTTTTTAGGAGCGCACGCGCTTCCCGAAATGTTCAAAGAGAATAAAGAAGGTTATCTTAAACTGATAGAAGAAGAAATACTCCCAGCTATCGCGAAAGAAGGACTGGCGGATTACATTGATGTTTTTTGCGAGCAGGGTTTCTTTTCAAACGAAGAAACGGTGCGGCTCATTAAAAAGGGGGCAGCATTCGGCTTGAAATCACGCATTCATGCCAACCAGCTTTCCGCCTCCGGGGCCGTGGAAACCGCGGTAGCCAGCGGCGCCGTGAGTGTGGACCATCTTGAAGTGATGAACGAAGCCGCCATCAACGCGCTGGCCAATTCAACTACCATCGGTACCTTATTACCTACGGCCGCGTATTTTCTGCGGATGGATTTTCAGCCCGCAAGAATCTTATTGGACGCAGGTTGTGCCATTGCCATCGCTTCTGATTTTAATCCCGGGTCTTCTCCTTCCGGAAATATGAATACGGTAGTTTCCATGTCGTGCATACAAATGAAAATGTTTCCGGAAGAAGCGGTGCACGCGGCTACCACCAATGCCGCGTTCGCTATGGAACTGGAAAACGAAGTCGGTTCCATCGCCGAAGGGAAGCTGGCGAATTTTTTCTTCACAAAACCGCTTCCATCGCTGGCTTACTTGCCTTACTCCTTCGGTTCCAACCTCATCTCCCGTGTAATGTTGAATGGAAAATGGTACGCATCGCACGCTATTTCAGGGGAATAGCTTACATTCAATTTACAATTGACTGCCATGCAACATTTCCGCTTTTACAACAGGGAAGATCTGCTGTTTCTTACCCGTCTCCGACGTTTCGAAACCAAACTGGGCGAACGGCTCGCCACCATTTCCAACAGTGATGAATGGGAAGAGTCGTTGCGCCATTCTCCCGCGAAGTATATCCTTATAGGTATTCCGGAAGATATTGGGGTGAAGGGTAATTTCGGCAATGGCGGAGCCGATAGTGTGTGGTTGCCTTTCCTTTCTGCTTTTCTGAATACCCAAAGCAATGACTATTTCTCCGGTGAAGAAATGATGGTCCTGGGGCACTTCGATTTCGGCGACCTGAAATACCTGATCGAGAACAATGCCAGCAACGAAGAAGAACGGGTGGATGCATACCGGCACGCGGTGCACGCAATTGACGAGGAAGTGGAATCACTGGTAAAGGTGATCGCTGCCGCGAACAAGATACCGGTGGTGATTGGCGGCGGACACAACAACGCTTATCCACTGATCAAAGGAGTAGCGAAAGGATTAACCAAAGCGGGAATCATTCCATTGGCCCAGATCAACGCAGTGAACCTGGATGCCCACACAGATTACCGTCCATTGGAAGGACGGCATAGCGGCAACGGTTTCCGGTATGCCGATGAGGATGGGTTCCTGCACCAGTATTGTGTGGTGGGCATACATGAAAATTACGTTCCGCAGAACGTGCTTACGGACATGGCCGAGAATCCTTTTACCGATTATATCACCTGGGAAGACATTTTCCTGTACGAAAGGCGCAGTTTTATGCAGGCCGTGGCCCATGCGACCGACTTCACCAAAGATGGTTATACCGGTATCGAACTGGACCTTGATGCCATACAGGGAGTACTCAGCAGTGCCGAAACTCCAGTGGGCATTTCCGCCATTAACGCACGGCAATATGTATATTATACCGCTTCAGAAAACAATGTGGCATACCTACATATATGTGAGGGGGCGCAACAACTTTCCGATGGCCGCCGCTGCGATACCACTGGTAAACTCATCTCTTATTTAGTAACAGACTTCGTGAAAGCACACGTGGTGGCCGTTAACGATCCAGCGCCATGATCTGCTCAAAAAGTTCCTCGTACTGCACGTTCATTTGTTCGAGTTCAGCGCCCACGCTTTTATAAGATTTTTCCGTGTCCTGGAATTTCTTCGGGTCCGAATAAGTATCCGGGTTGCCCAGCGCGGCTTCCAGTTTTTCTTTTTCCGCCTTTTTAGCGGCTATTTTTTCTTCCAGTTGCTGGAAGGTCTTTTGTAATTTTTGAAGCTCCTTATTGATGGGGGCGTTCCCTTGCTTTGCCTGTGGTTGTGGCGCCACAGGTGCGGGCTTAGCCTTTTCTTTCTCTTTCTCCTCTTTTTTAGGCGCTTCTTCTATGGCACGGGCCGCCATTCTTTCCTTCCATTCCACCCATTCGTGGTAAGTGCCCTTGAATTCTTTAATTTCACCATCCACGATCTCCCATATTTTGTTGGCGGCTTTGGAAATGAAATAACGGTCGTGACTAACAAGTATGATACTTCCTTCGTATTTGTTGAGCGCTTCTACCAGGAGTTCCACGGAATGGATATCGAGGTGGTTCGTCGGTTCATCGAGCATGAGGAAGTTGGCCTTGCTTACAATAACTTTTGCCAGTGCCACACGCGCTTTTTCCCCTCCGCTTAATATTTTGATGCGTTTATCTACATCATCGCCGCCAAACAGGAACGCGCCCAACAGACTCCTGTATTCGAGTTCTGTTTTCCCTGCACGGGAGCTGTTCATCTCTTCGATCAGTGTGTTGTTCAGTCCGAGCGATTCCAACTGGTGCTGCGCATAGAAACTTTCCGCCACGTTATGGCCCCAGATTCTTTCCCCTTCAATGGGTTCGGTGCCCGCTACAATACGGAGCAGTGTAGATTTACCTTTACCGTTTGCACCAATCAGTGCGATCTTATCGCCGCGTTCAATTTCGCCGGTGGCATTCTTCAGAATCTGCAGGTCTCCAAAAGACTTCGACACATTCTTCAGCGTACAAATGATTTTACCAGGTTCTTTCCCCACCGAGAAGTTGATGCGCATGTTCGGGCGTTCAATTTCCACGTCTTCGATCCGGTCTATCTTGTCCAATCGTTTCTGCACACTTTGTGCCTGGGCGGCTTTAGAGGCTTTGGCCTTGAAGCGTTCGATGAAGCGTTCCTGCTGGCGGATAAAGTCCTGTTGGTTCTCGTAAGCGCGTTTCTGCATTTCCACCCTTACTTCCTTTTCGGTTTCATAGTATGAGTAGTTGCCTACGTAGATATGAAGTTCCTGCTGGTAGAGCTCCACGATTTTGTTCACCATTTTGTCGAGGAAGAACTTGTCGTGGCTCACAATCACTACGCTGCCTTTATAATTGAGGAGATATCTCTCGAGCCATTCGATAGAAGGGAGGTCAAGGTGGTTGGTCGGTTCGTCCAGCAGCAGCACATCGGGTTGTTGCAGGATCATTTTGGCGAGCAGTACGCGCATTCTCCAGCCGCCGCTGAATTCTTTATAAGGACGAACAAGGTCGGTATCGCTGAAGCCGAGTCCGTGGAGGACCTCTTCTGCTTTGTGTTGCACATTGTAACCATCGAGCAGGTCGATTTCATGGAGTACATCCATGTACCTGTTCAGCAGTTTTTCGTCTTCTTTGGCTTCTAGCAGCTTTTCGAGTTCGTGCTGTTCCTTCTGCAGGGCCATCACTTTTTCGAAGGCTTCCATGGCCACCTGGGTGATGTTGTTGTTTGTATCGAAGCTCAGCAGGTCCTGGTGCAGGTAGCCGATGGTGGTTTCTTTACTTTTCACCACAGAGCCTGCGCTGGGCGTATATTCCCCCACCAATACTTTCAGCAGGGTACTTTTTCCCGTACCGTTGTAGCCTATCAGGCCTATTCTTTCTCCCGGGTTCAGGTGCCAGGTGGCATCTCTTACAATGGTTCTGGCCCCAAATTCGAACGTAACATCCTGTAATCCAATCAGCATTATCTTCCGGCGTTTTTTCTGCCGCCCCGCAAAGGTATTACATGTTTAGGGCGGTAAGCCTTACATTTGTAAAAAAAACTTTCGCTCATGAAGCAATTCTTTTGCCTGGCCATTGCCGCTGCTGCTTTTCTGGCGGCCTGTAGTTCCTCCGATACCAAAGCGCCTGAAAATGCTGAACCCGCTCCACCGAAAGTGAGTAAACATACCGCCGCCTTCAATTCCTCTTTTTCCGCTTTATTGAGCGGCTATTATGAACTAAAAGATGCACTGGTAGCCAGTGATACCGCAAAAGCTAATCTGGCTGCCGCCAAAATGGGTGCTGCCGCCGATAGCGTAAAACTGAATGAAATCTCCAACGACAGCACCGGTGCCATTGCCGCCACCGCCGCCGATTATACCAAAACACTCAG
>CAMLPA010000129.1 GCA_946481605.1 uncultured Flavihumibacter sp.
GATCCCGACTTCGGTATTTACCTCACCAAAGCGAAAAGTATTAACGGTCCCTGGAGTGCGCCCGTTCTCGTAGAGGCTGGAAGCGGGTTGATTGATCCCTGTCCATTATGGGATGATGACGGGAAAGTTTACCTGGTGCATGCTTACGCAGGAAGCAGGGCGGGTATCAAAAGTATTGTGGTGGTGAAACAGTTGAATGCGGAAGGAACAAAAACCATCGATGATGGTGTGCTGGTGTTTGACGGGCACGACCAGGATCCTACCCTGGAAGGACCGAAGTTCTATAAAAGAAATGGGTACTACTACATATTCGCGCCTGCCGGTGGGGTTTCCACAGGATGGCAACTGGTACTTCGTTCAAAAAACATATATGGTCCTTATGAAAGAAAAGTAGTCATGGATCAGGGTAAGTCGCCGGTGAACGGCCCGCACCAGGGCGCGTGGGTAAATACGGCCACGGGCGAAGACTGGTTTCTGCATTTCCAGGATAAAGATGCTTACGGTCGGATTGTACACCTGCAACCCATGAAATGGGTGAACAACTGGCCCGTAATTGGCGAGGATCGGGATGGAGATGGCAAGGGACAACCCGTGATGGTATATAAAAAGCCCAATGTAGCTAAGACATGGCCAAAAGCTACGCCGCCGGAATCTGATGAGTTTTCCGGTCAGAAGCTGGGTCTGCAGTGGCAATGGAATGCGAATCCCAAACTGGGCTGGTATTTCCCTTCGCCTTCGAAAGGTGAACTTCGTCTTTTTACGGCTAAAATACCTGACAGCGCCAGGAACTTATGGGATGTACCTAACATCCTTACGCAGAAGTTCCCGGCTGAAACCTTTTCGTTTACCACGAAATTCAGTTTTAAACCCCGGCTACAGGGCGAACGTTTCGGCCTGGTGGTGTATGGCGCTGACTATGCATACCTCTCGCTCGTGAAGAAAGAAGATGGCATTTACCTTTCCCGCGTTACCTGTATGAAGGCGGAAAAAGGCGCGGCTGAAAAAGAAGAAATGCTGCAAAAGATTACTTCCGGAGATGCCTGGTTCAGGGTAACTGTACGGGAAGGTGCCGTATGTTCCTTTAGTTACAGCGCTGATGGCGTTACTTTTACCAACGCCGGACCATCTTTCAAAGCCGTTCCGGGGCGTTGGGTAGGCGCACAGGTAGGATTTTTCTGTACCCGGGATGTGGTGACCAACGATGCCGGCTGGTCGGATATCGACTGGGTACACGTGCACCCGGTGCCACCGCTATAGCGGTGCCACCGGGTACCGTGAAAACACGGTATGTCGTAATCGATGCCGGTAACGATTGCGTAAATAAAGTCGCTAAAACCGCTTACCGGTCCGGAATATCTCGTTACACTTGTTATGAATCATACGATGCTTGCAATGATGAAACACAATTTTTCTGCCTTTTTGATCGCGTTTGCCCTATTTTCTTCCCAGCAAATAGTTGCGCAGGCATTTCCCATGCCCAAAGTGAAACAGCCGGTTTTCCGGAAAGACACACTCGATATCCGAAAATTCGGTGCGAAGCCGGATGGCGTTACACTGAATACGAAAGCCATACAGGCCGCCATAGTAGCGAGCTATAAGAAAGGTGGCGGCGTGGTGTTGGTGCCTTCCGGGCAATTTCTTACGGGTCCAATCGAATTACTGTCTAACGTGAACCTGCACCTCCAAAAGAACGCCATGCTCCTGTTCACGAGCGATTTCTCCCAATACAAACTCGTGGAAACGAACTGGGAAGGGCTGAAAGCCGTTCGGAACCAATCCCCGGTTTCAGCGTTGAAAGCGGAGAACATCGCCATAACAGGAGCGGGTATTATTGATGGCGGTGGAGCTGCCTGGCGTATGGTAAAACGAGACAAACAAACGGAATCGCAATGGAAGCGCCTCTTGGCTTCCGGCGGTGTGGTAAGTGAGGATAAGAAGAACTGGTACCCATCGGAAGGCTCCATGCTGGGTAATAAGAATCCATCGCTCGGTATCTGGAAGGAAGGCATGAAGATCGAAGATTTTCTTCCCATAAAAGATTACCTACGGCCCAATCTGCTGGTGTTGAACAGTTGTAAAAATATTTTGCTGGAAGGTGTGGTGTTTCAGAATTCCGCGGCCTGGTGTCTGCATCCGATAATGAGCAGTAACATCATCATCCGGAACCTGAATGTGAAGAATCCCTGGTATGCACAAAATGGTGATGGGATTGATTTGGAATCCTGCAAAGATGTGCTGATTGAAAACAGTATTTTCGATGTTGGCGATGATGGGATTTGTATTAAATCAGGCAGGGACGCACAGGGAAGAAAACGCGCGATGCCAACAGAAAACGTACTCATCCGCAACTCCGTAGTTTACCAGGCCCACGGCGGCTTTGTGATTGGCAGCGAAATGAGTGGGGGCGCCCGGAATATTTATGTGACGGATTGCGCATTCATTGGAACGGATATTGGTCTTCGTTTCAAAACCACCCGTGGAAGAGGTGGTGTGGTGGAGAATATTCATATTAAGAACATTCACATGTCGGGTATAGTGGGTGAGGCCATTCTTTTTGATATGTACTATGCCGCAAAAGATCCAGTGCCACTGGAGGGGGAGAAGCGCGAATTGCCTAAAGTGGAATTTAAGCCTGTGACGGAAGAAACGCCCGTTTTCAAAAATTTCTTTATTTCAGATGTCGTGTGCAACGGCGCCGCAAAAGCTATTTTCATCCGTGGCCTGCCCGAAATGCACATCAGTAATATTAACCTTTCCAACATGACACTTCAGGCGGAGAAGGGCATCGAATGCAGTGAGGCCAGTGATATCCGCTTTAATAATGTAAAGATTCTGTCGAAACATACGGCTCCGGTGGTGGACATCGTCAACTCGGACCGTATCTTCTTCAACGGACTTTCGGCTTCTGCCGCACCTGAACTGCTGTTTCGCGTAGGCGGCGACCGTATCCGCCAGATTGAGGTGTCCAACACGACAGCACAGGATGCCAAAAACAAAATTGAGTACGAATTTGGGGCTTCGCCCAGCCAGGTAAAGTTTAAATGATGAATGTTCTGCGCACTATTACGATTGCTTGTTTCGCCACCATAGCCACTTCAACTGCTTCCGCACAGGAGCAGCCGCTATCGGAGGCGCTCTCCCGCACGGCCATGCACCAGTGGAAAGACTCTTTCGCATTGGGAAGCGGCTCCGCCAAATGGAGCTACGACCTCGGCGTGATCCTCAAAGGCATGGAAGGCGTTTGGAGGTCTACCGGAAACGGAGACTATTTCCGTTACATCCAGAAGATGATGGATTTTTACGTACAACCCGACGGTTCCATCAAAGGCTACAAAAAAGCAGATTTCAACATCGACTTCGTGAACAACGGGAAGTTGTTGTTGCTGCTCTACAATGTAACCGGCCAGGAAAAATACCGCAAAGCCGCGGCCATACTCCGGGCGCAACTCGATGAACATCCGCGTACCAAAGAGGGCGGCTTCTGGCACAAAAAAATATACACCTGGCAGATGTGGCTCGATGGTCTCTACATGGGCCAGCCTTTCTATGCCGAGTATGCGAAAATATTCAACCAGCCGGATGCTTTTAATGATATTACGCGCCAGTTCGTTATCATGGAACAGCGTTCCCGCGATCCCAAAACCGGGTTGTTGTACCATGGTTACGATGAATCGCGCGAGCAGCAATGGGCCAACAAAACCACCGGAACATCTCCTCATTTCTGGGGACGCTCTCTCGGTTGGTACGGCATGGCGCTGGTGGATGTACTGGATCACTTTCCTGAAAAACATCCCGGGAAGGATTCGATCATCGGTATCCTTAATCGTCTTGCAAATGCTGTGGTGAAGTACCAGTATCCCGCAAACGGATTGTGGTACCAGGTAACGGATCGCCCCGATTCAGCCGGAAACTACCCCGAAGCTTCCGCCTCCTGCATGCTTACTTACATGCTGGCTAAGGGAATCCGCAAGGGATACCTTCCATCAAAATTCAAAGCCAACGCTGAAAAGGCTTATGCCGGTATTCAGCAACAATTCATCCGCAAGAACGAGCAGGGGCTTACCATTCTCGGCGGTACCGTGAGTGTGGCCGGGCTGGGTGGAAAACCCTACCGCGATGGCAGCTACGCCTATTACCTCAGCGAGAAAGTCATCGACAACGATCCAAAGGGCATGGGCGCGTTCATTTTATGCGCGATTGAAATGGAAAATGCCGCCGTCGCTTCCAAAGGAAACGATAAGCTGGTAGTACTCGATCGCTTCTTCAACAACGAATTCCGGAAAACCGCCGATGGCAGAACCGAACCTTTCCATTATATATGGGAGGAGCAGGACAACGGAGGCTATTCCGGACTTCAATACATCATAGAACGTTTCGGCAGCAGGACAGGCAACCTGTCCGCCAAACCGGATAAAAAGAACCTCAAAGGCGCTTCCGTTTACATTATCGTGGATCCCGATACTGAAAAAGAAACTGCTACGCCTCAATTCATTACCGCCGACGCGCAGAAGAACATCGCCGCCTGGGTGAAAAAAGGCGGTACACTTTTGCTGATGGCTAATGATAAAGACAATGCGGAATTCACTTACTTTAACCAGCTTGCGGGCATCTTCGGCATAAAGTTCAATGAAGATAGTCATAACCGCGTGCAGAAAAACAACTATGTGGAGGGAACGGTGAAAATACCGGAAGGCAACACCGTGTTTTCACCGGGGGAGTTTTTCATCAAGGAATATGCCTCTATTGAAACTTCCGGTAACGCGAAGCCTTTGGTAACGCATGAAGGAAGAACGGTGATGGCTGTGGCGAATTATGGGAAAGGAAGGGTACTGGCCATCGGAGACCCCTGGATTTACAATGAATATGCTGATGGCAGGCGGTTGCCCGCTAATTTCCGCAATTTTGAAGGTGCGGAGGAATTGGTGAAATGGCTGGTGAAATATCCAAAGTAAGAGCCGGAAAAAACTAAAACGATGGCGCGCGTTTGTGCGTGCACGTAATATAAAATCAGGAAGAATGAAACTGTGTGTAAACGCATTACCTCACATCAGCGCCGCCCGGCTGGAAGTTCCGCAGGCAGGCGCTTTGCAGTTCCCGGAAAAAGTACTCCAGTTCGGAACGGGCGTACTCCTGCGGGGATTGCCGGATTACTTTATCGACAAGGCCAACAAGCAAAATGCTTTTAAAGGGCGGATACTTGTAGTGAAATCCACCGCCAACGGCGGAACGGATGCCTTTGCAGAGCAGGATCACCTGTACACGCAGTGCATTAAAGGAATTGAGAACGGACAACTCGTGGAAGAGAATGTGGTAAACGCCGCCATCAGCAGGGTGCTTTCTGCAAAATCTGACTGGGACGAAATTCTGGAAGCTGCTGCCAACCCTGAAATGGAGCTGGTGATTTCCAACACTACCGAAGTGGGTATTGTGTTGCAAAAAGACAATATCCACGGGCACCCTCCGGATAGTTTTCCAGGTAAGTTGCTGGCCTTCCTCTACCGCAGGTTCCGCATCTTTAAAGGCGATCCGGCTAAAGGAATGGTGATTGTACCTACGGAACTTATTCCGGACAACGGCTCCAAACTGGAGTCCATTGTTACGGAACTGGCCCACCAGCATGCGTTGGAACCTGCTTTCATCGACTGGCTGGAGCAACACAACCATTTCTGCAATTCACTGGTAGATAGAATCGTACCCGGAAAATTACCCGCTGCCGATCAGCAAAAAATGGAGGCGGAACTTGGTTACACTGATGAACTCATGATCATGAGTGAAGTGTACCGCCTCTGGGCCATTGAAGCAAAACACCAGCGCGTATATGATGTATTGCAGCCGCTGGCTGCTGTAGACGAAGGTGTTGTGCTGACACCCGATATTCATTTGTACCGGGAACTGAAAGTGCGCCTGCTGAACGGACCACATACTTTCGCCTGCGGGCTCGCGGTTTTGGCCGGTGTAAATACAGTGAAAGAAGCAATGGATCATCCGTTAATTTCCGCTTACATCGCCCGTGTGATGGAACAGGAAATTACACCCGCCATTGTGGCTGGTGAACTTACAAAAGAGAAAGCGCTGGAATTCGCGTCCAGGATATTGGACCGTTTCCGCAATCCGCATATTGAGCACCGCTGGATCAGCATCACGATGAATTATTCGGCTAAGATGGAGATGCGGAATGTGCCAGCTATTGTGCAGTATATTGAAAAGCATGGTGCCGCACCACAGACCATGGCGTTAGGGTTTGCGGCTTTCATTTGTTTTATGAAGGGAGTAAAGGGGGATGATGGGAAGTATTATGGTACGGTAAATGGAAGGGAATATCCTATTCAGGATGATAATGCGGGTTGGTATGCAGAGAGCTGGCAGAGCGGTGTGGATGGTGTTGTGACGGAGGTATTGAGGAATGAGACTTTTAGGGATAGTGGGTTGGTTGATAATTTGGTTTGGGGAGAGGCGGTGTTGTATTGGGTGAGGGCGATTGTGGGGAAAGGTGTGGTAGGGGCAATGGAGGAGTGTATGCGTGGGGAGGGGGTGCGGTAGGGTAGAGAGGAGAGTGGTTTTGGAGGTGTGTTGTTTAGTGGAGGGGAGATCGCTTCGTTCCTCGCGATTTGGGGTACAAAATAATTTAAAGACAATGTCGAAGAAAATACTACAGATTAATAGGAAAGATAATGTGCTCGTGGCGCTGCAGGACCTCCGGAAAGGAGAAACGGTGCAGTTTGAGGGCGTGGATTATGTATTGCAGGAAGATATTCCCGCAAAGCATAAATTCTATATGAATGATATGAATACAGGTGAAGAAGTGTTCATGTATGGTGTGCTGGTGGGTAAGGTGCAGCAACTGGTATTGAAGGGCATGCGCATGAGTACGGATAACCTGAAACATGCTGCGGAACCTTATTTTTTCCGCCCGTATCATTACGAATGGCACGCACCCGATGTGTCGAAATTTGAGGGAAGAACTTTTAATGGTTACCACAGAACTGATGGAAGAGTGGGCACTGCGAACTACTGGTTATTTATTCCTACTGTTTTTTGTGAGAACCGCAACCTTGATGTGATACGCGAAGCGTTACACAATGAGTTGGGCTATGCGGTAACAGATAAGTATAAACGTAAAGCAAAACTGCTGAAGGAACTCTACCTGGGTGGGAAAGATATTGCCGCCGCTGACCTTGAAGTAGTGGAATCCGATGTGCATACCAGCCGGATTTTCCCCAATGTGGACGGCATCAAGTTTCTGAACCATCAGGGTGGTTGCGGTGGCATCCGGCAGGACGCGGCTGTACTCAGCAAATTGCTGGCGGCTTATGCAGACCATCCCAATGTGGCAGGAGTTACGGTACTGAGTCTGGGTTGCCAAAACCTGCAGGTGCAGGATTTCAAAAAAGACCTTTATGAGCGGAATCCTCATTTCGATAAGCCGCTTTTCATATTTGAACAACAGCAATCGCAAAGCGAAGAATGGCTCATTACAGAAGCGATCCGCCAGACTTTCGTGGGGTTAACAGAAGCGAACAAGCTGGAACGCAAGCCCGCGCCGCTGAGTAAGTTGAACCTGGGCGTAAAATGCGGTGGCAGCGACGGATTCAGCGGTATTTCAGCGAACCCTGCTGTAGGTTATTGCTCCGACCTGCTGGTGGCTTTGGGTGGAACGGTGTTACTGGCCGAATTTCCCGAACTCTGCGGGGCCGAACAGGACTTGATCGACCGAACAAAAGACGAGGCTGCGGCGAAGAAGTTCATGCACCTCATGAAAGCTTACAGCGATTCCGCTGAACGGGTGGGCTCCGGGTTCCACATGAATCCTTCCCCCGGGAATATTAAGGATGGATTGATTACTGATGCCATCAAAAGTAATGGTGCGGCTAAAAAAGGAGGCACCTCTCCTGTGGAAGATGTGCTCGATTATACCGAGCCTGCAGTTAAACCCGGACTGAACCTGGTTTGTACGCCTGGTAATGATGTAGAAGCCACTACTGGTAAGGCTGCCAGCGGCGCCACGTTGATTTTATTCACTACCGGACTGGGTACGCCCACAGGGAATCCTGTATGTCCGGTTATTAAAGTGGCCACGAATTCTTCGCTGGCCCAACGCATGTCGGATATTATCGATATTGATACCGGAGGCGTGATCAGCGGAGAAAAGACGCTGGCCCAGATGGGGGAGGAGATACTTGAATACTGCATTAAAGCAGCCAGTGGCGAAGTGATGCCCAAAGCCGTATTGCTGAACCAGGATGATTTTATACCGTGGAAACGCGGGGTGAGTTTATA
>CAMLPA010000130.1 GCA_946481605.1 uncultured Flavihumibacter sp.
GTTATCAACAAACCTTAAAACAGCACTATGAAACAACTTCTTTTTGCAGTATGCTTTATACTCTGCCAGTGTTCTCCTTCAGCAAGAATAAGTTCACAACTAGCACCCGGCGCAGATTTCACCCAATACAAAACCTTCGACTTCTACCAATTAGATGCCTCCGGCGACACGCTTTCCACCAAATTTTCTTCACGGACAAAATCTATGGAATACGCCATTGAACAGGAAATGATAGCAAAAGGATATACCCGCACCAACACTAATCCCGATCTGCTCTTCAATATCGGGATCGTAGTGGAGGAAAAAACACAAACGCGTCAAACGGATTTCCGTACGGATGCCCCGAGGTATATCGGGCAGCGGAACTATTCCTGGAAATCGGAAGAAGTACCCGTCGGCACTTACCGGGAAGGAACAGTTACCGTTGATCTTGTGGACCGAAACACCAACCAAAGGGTATGGGATGGCGTGGCACGTGAAATCATTCCCAATAGAGACGATCGCGTGGAGAAAGCCATTGCAACCGGAGTAAAGCTACTATTGAAAGAGGTACCTGCTAAGTAGCTTTGTCTTTAATAAGGTAGAACACACAGGTGGTTACGAAGTTCCTGAACCAGGGAATACTGCTAACCAAACGGTTTTGTACACGAGGCTTCCATCCGAACTTCCATTGATAGATCGGGTTAATGAAGTAATGCAGCTTATGCACGATTTCATATCCTGTTTTCTTCGAAATAAGTTCGAACTGCTCTATGGTTATGCTTGTATCGTAGATTTCAAGTAATTCTTTGGTATTCTCTCCAAAAGCCTTCAGCAAACCTTTGTAAAGGGGGCGGGGCAAAAGGTGGTACCAAGGTAATTTAGAGAGCAATTTGCTCTGGCAAATTTGCTGGTGTCCACCGAAGGGCATCATCCAGGGCGGGAACCCGAAAAAGATCACACCACCCGGGGTGAGGAAGGTCTTCATCCAGGCGATGAGTTTTTCCTGGTCGAAAATATGTTCGATCACATCTTTCAGTACAATAATATCGAAGGCGCCATGAAGATCCTGTTCCACATCGGCCTCGTAAATATCTTTGGTAACGAAACGAATCCTGCCATCGGCCACTTCGGGCGCAAGCCATATTTTCGCGTTCTCAATACGCGGCGCGTCAAACTCTACCCCTACCCCAATGCAGCCACGGTCAATAAAAGCTTTGAGTACACCGGCTTCACCGCAACCTATTTCCAGCACGCGCACCCCCGGCTTTATCGGGAACTTCGCCTCAATAAAAGGAAGCACGTATTGCCGCGCATTCTCTACCTGGATATCAAAATATTGCTTCCGGTCCTTGTGAAATTCAAACATATATGCAGGAAAATAGGGCTAAAATTATTCATTCTGCCCGAAAAACAATATAACTTTCGCACATGGCTTTCAAGGCAACCATACAACGTTTCGAAGAACAGGGTGAAAAAACCGGCTGGACCTATATAGAAATCCCCGCCGATGTTGCACAGGAGATTTTCCCGGGCAACAAAAAATCATTTTATGTAAAGGGCAAACTCGATCAGTGGCAGTTCAAAGGGATATGCCTGTTGCCCATGGGGAAAGGCAACTTTATTATGCCGCTGAACGCTGAGATGAGAAAAGCCATTGGCAAGAGGAAAGGTGCCACGCTCGAAGTTCAGTTGCACAAAGATGTGCCGCCAGCGCTTTCCTGTCCCGAACTGATGGAATGTCTGGCCGACGAACCCGGGGCCACCGATTATTTCAACACAGGCATCGCCAATTCCCATCGCAACTATTTTTTAAAATGGGTGCTCAGCGCCAAAACGGAACCCACGAAAACAAAGCGTATAGCCCAGGTGGTTACCGCCATGGCCCGCAAAATGAGTTATTCGGAAATGATCCACTTTTTCAGGGACCAGAAAAACAAATGATTACAACATGGCCACCGCTTCTTTCAAAGCGGCCACCGTTTTTTTATCGTTCCCGATAAAAATCTGCTTACCGAGTATGGTAACAGGACGTTTCAGAAAAGTATATTCTTCCAGGATCAGTTTGCGGTAGTCCTTTTCAGTGAGGGGTTTGTCTTTCAGCCCCATTTCCTTGTATTTGGTGGCTCTCCTGCTGAACAGCGCCTCGTAAGAACCGGCCATTTCCTTCATGGCATCCAGTTGCTCAGGCGTAATTTTTTCAACCTTGATGTTTTGTAAAGTGATCTTTTTATCAGCAACACCTGTTTCTTCGATGATGCGCTGGCAGGTATCGCAGGTGGCTAAGTGATACATCTTCTTCATCCGGCGAAACTAATCGTTTTTCAGTATCTTGTATCCCTTAAATCTGTAAAATATGACCTCGCGCCGCAGTTTTCTCCAACAATCTGTTCTCGTTGCCGGTGGCAGTTTGCTCCTTCCCTCCTGCATGGCTTCTGCCGCAAATTCATCCGCTAAAAAGCCCTGTGGCATTCAATTGTACACCCTGCGCGATTTTGTTGGGAAAGACCTGAAAGGAACACTGGATAAGATCGCTGCCGCAGGTTATACTGATGTGGAAACCTTCGGCTGGGCGCCGGGAAATACTTTCTTTGGAAAAACACCTTCGGAGTTTTCTAAATTAATAAAAGACGCGGGACTCAAAACAACCAGCGGACACTACCTGCCGGAAAAATACCTTTTTAAAAACGGGTCTTCCGATGAATGGAAACAGATCGCGGAAGCCGCCGCCACACTTGGACAGGAATACACAACCGTTCCCTGGATACCCGAGCAGTTCCGCTCGCCGGAAACGTATAAAGTAATGGCCGGGAAACTCAACGAGGCCGCAGCAATCTCCAAAAACGCAGGCGTAAAAGTAGCTTACCACAACCACGATTTTGAATTCGCGCCGGTAGGCGACTCTTTCGGATTGGATTATCTGCTCAAAAATACTTCCCCGGATCTGGTGGATTTTGAATTGGACATCTACTGGGCCGTGGCCGCTAAAAACAACCCGATTGATCTCTTTAAAAAATACAAAGGCAGGTTCACCATGTGGCACGTGAAGGATATGCACAAAGAGGTCCCCACAAAAAATACGGAAGTGGGTTCAGGCTCCATCGACTACAAAGCCATTTTCAAACACGCGTCTACTTCAGGGCTGAAGCACTTCTACGTGGAGCAGGAAAACTTCGACATGGAAGCTTTCGCCAGCATCAAAAAAAGTTACGATTACATTAAAACGCTGAAGCTAGGCTAACCAGGCCGCGATCAACTGGGCCAGCGCACCGATCGCGAAACCTGAATACACTTCGATGTTGGTATGGTCCGAAACCAGCATACGCGCTGTGCCTACCAACCCCGAGATAAGTAAAGCGATGGAGAGATACCCGCCCATGGCGATGTCGCCATTGAAAGCGAGCAGCAGCATGTAAGCCGCCATACCACCTATGGCTGTGGTGTGCATGCTGATTTTAATGAAGATGTTCGCCATCCAGGCACCGGAAACACCCAGGAAAGCGCCAAAAAGGAACTGTACGAACATGCGGGGCATTTGCGGTTGCTCACGGAAAACATACCAGGCCCAGAAATAAAACACCAGGCTGGCGGCAAAAGGAATGATGCGTTCCTTCTGTGTACGGAGCATAATGGAAGAAGCGAACTTCAACCGCCACAACAGGAACACGACCAACGCCGGGAAAAAACAGAGGTTGATGAATACCGACATCAATACTTTGATGTGTCCTCTGCTATCGAATCCCGCAAAAAAATACGGGTATTGATATACGATGAAAGCCGTTACATACAATGGAATGAACAGCGGGTGAAAAACATAAGACACCAGTTGTGCCAGCGCCCTTACGATGATATTCGGCTTGAAAGTTTGTTCGGCCTGCATTTACAATTCTTTGCGCAGCCTTGCTACGGGAATATTGAGTTGCTCCCTGTATTTGGCCACCGTTCTGCGTGCAATATTATAACCTTTCTCCTGAAGAAGGTCGGTTAATTTCTCGTCGCTCAGCGGCTTGCGTTTGTCTTCGCCTTCCACCATATCACTCAGAATCTTTTTCACCTCTCGGGTAGACACCTCTTCCCCGCTTTCGGTACTGAGTGATTCGCTGAAGAAAAACTTCAGGCGGTAGGTACCGAACTCCGTTTGCACGAATTTGCTGTTGGCCACACGGCTCACGGTGGAAATGTCTAATCCGGTGCGCTCCGCGATATCCTTGAGGATCATGGGACGAAGGGTGGTTTCGTCACCGGTAAGGAAGAACTCCTGTTGATAATCCATGATGGTGCCCATCGTGGAGAGCAGGGTATGTTGCCGTTGTTTGATGGCATCGATGAACCATTTGGCAGCGTCGATCTTTTGTTTGATGAAGATCACGGCTTCCTTCTGACGTTTATCTTTTTTAGCGCCTTTGTCGTAATCCCGGAGCATGTCGCGGTATCCTTCGCTGATGCGGAGGTCCGGGGCATTCCTGGAGTTCAGGGTCAGTTCCAGTTTGCCGGCGTTGTTGTGGATGAAGAAATCGGGTACCACATAGCTTTCGGCTTTGTTCATACTGCCGATATTGCCGCCGGGTTTCGGACTCAGCCGGATGATCTGCTGAATAATCTCTTTGAGCTGCTCATCGCTGATGTTCAGGCCCTTTTGTATTTTTTCGTAATGTTTCTTGGTGAATTCATCGAAATAGTCGGTGAGTACTTCGATGGCCTGGTCTACGGAGCGGGCCTCTCCTTTTTTTCTTTCCAGTTGCAGGAGCAGGCATTCGCGGAGGTCTCGGGCACAAACACCGGCAGGATCGAAGCGTTGTATTCTTTTGATGAGTGTTTCCACCTCTTCTTCCGTAGTGGAGATGTTTTGTCGGAACGCGAGGTCATCTACGATAGAACTAACTTCCCGCCGTAGGTAACCGTCGTCGTCGATGCTGCCCACAATCTGTTCTGCGATCACCCGTTGTGCATCTTCCAGTTTCATCATACCTAGTTGTTCCAGCAGCAGTTCGTGGAAGGAGGTTTCTACTTTGTAGGGAATGGTGCGTTGGTCGTCAAGTTCAGGATAGTTATCGTCTTTCAATTTGTAATCGGCAATTTCCCCGTCATCATCCGCCACATATTCGCTGATGTCGATGTTCTCGTATTCATCAGCGCTGCCATCCGGCTCATAGTCTTCTTCTCCGGCATCAAATTCGTCGGCCTGTTCTTCGGAAAAAGCATCTTCATTCATATCTTCTCCCTGCTCCAACGCAGGATTCTCTTCCAGCTCTTCTTTGATGCGCTCCTCCAGGTTAGCCGTAGGCACCTGCAGCAACTTCATCAACTGAATTTGTTGAGGAGATAATTTCTGAAGTAATTTTTGTTGTAAAGATTGACTTAACGACATAATTCCGGGCCTGGGATTTTTATAACTTTGAATCTGTTCTGCCGGATTTTCCGGCCTCTATCAAAAATCTTGCCGTAAATGTAGGAACAAATCAAATACAGCGCATGCAAAGAGTTGTTATAGTTTTTTTGATCTTACTTAATACTTTGGTAATCAAATCTTTTTCTCAAAAGGTGCCGGAATTTTCTTTGGTGGATACCACGGGAATTTTGTGGAAAAAAAATCATGCCAGCCCTGTTTTCCTGTTCAGCACAAGGTTTTTATCGGCAGATTCGGGAATTGCCGTTAAGCCAATAGTTAAACCTTTAATGGCGGATTTTCATACGAAGCATTGGGGTTTTTTCTGTGCGCAGGAGTGGAAGCTGGAGAAAACGATCAGGTTTCCGGTGAAAATGAGGCTGGGCAGTGTGGAGTATGTGGATCGGATGGAGGGGAAGAGAAGGTAGCTTGCAGAGGAAGGGTTTCTCGCAACGGCGCAACGGCGCAACGTTTGGAAGCCTGATGTGCAGGTTGATGTGAAGTTTTGGGGCTCAAATTTTAAATCTGTGCCGAAGCAAGCGTATTAAATCAAACATCGATAAGCGCTTCACAGATTACTAACCGGGCTTACTTATTATAGTAAAGAAAAAAAGCTGTACCGAAAAACGATACAGCTTTTAAAATCAACTTATCTAATACTAATCAAGTAACTTTTTTGCTAAGAATAGGGTATCACGAACTAAGGTGCTTTCCAAAACTGTTTTCAAAAGCATATCCGATCTACAATAGCCGCCACAAGCTACAAGTCCTTTAATCAAAATCTAATCCATGCCAACTATTCAAGGAGTTGCGTCTGCGAACTGAGAGGAACGAAGCAGTAAGTAGTGCGCCGTTGCCGACAACTCAAGGCTTTGCGTCTTTGCGCCGTTGCGAGAAAATAACTTCTCCCATAAAAACGCTCCTGCAACTTTTCAACGCCTTGCGTCCTTGCCCCCTCGCGTCTGCGCAGTGCGAAGCACAAAGCAGTTGCGTGAAAAACCCCTGCGTGAAAACTACTTCTCAAGCAACTTAAAAAACTGATCCAACTGCGGCAATATCACAATCCTTGTCCGCCTGTTCGCAGCTTTTCCTTCTACAGAATCATTCGAACCCACCGGATGGTACTCCGCACGACCCGCAGCAGACATTTTCGCGGGATCAAGCCCGTATTCTCCCTGCAGCAAACGGATCACGGAAGTTGCGCGTTTAACGCTCAGGTCCCAGTTGTCGATGAGTACGCCCCGTTTGAAAGGCACATTATCGGTATGGCCTTCCACCATAAATTCAATATTGGGTTGGTTTTTAAGTACCAGCGCCACTTTGCCCAGTACTTCTTTGGCGCGGTCGGTAACATCGTAACTGCCGCTTTTGAAGAGCAGTTTATCGGAGATATCGATGTACACTACGCCTTTGTCCACTTTGATGTTGATGTCTTCGTCGTTTATGTTGCCGATGGCGCCTTTAAGGTTCATCACCAGGGCCATGTTCAGCGAGTCTTTCCGGGCGAGGGAAGTTTGCAGATCCTGGATATAAGCGTCTTTAGCGCCGATGTTTTCCATCGATTTCTTGATGCTTTCCGCCTGTTGGGAGCTGATTACGGAGAGGTCTTCCAATTGTTTCAGCGCCTGGGTATTGTTCTGTTTCAGGAAATCGATCTGCTTATTGAGATTGGCCATATCGGCTTCCAATTGACTTTTACTCAGCCGGAGCGAAGCCCTTTCATCTTCGCATGCTTTCGCATCGCCCTGAAGTTTGGCGTAGTTGGCGCTTAATTCTTCGTAACGGGCCACCTGCGACTTGTATTTTTTGCTGCTTACACAGGAAAATAACAACACGGGAGCGGCCGCTGCAAACAATAATCTATTCAGTTTCATGTTCGTACAATTTGGTCTGCCCGTAATTTACAATTATCGGGCCAGCCCATTATTATCCCTTTAACAACTATGTTTGTACTTTTGCTGTTTAATTGCGGAAGCAAAAACTTCTGCCCCGATTTTTAATTCAACAGATTCATAATATGGTTCATTTCGACCGATTCACCCTGGCCAACGGGCTAAGGGTGCTGGTTCACCCCGACCTTTCCACGCCCATGGCCGTTGTTAACGTGATGTACGATGTAGGCGCCAAAGATGAGGATCCCGCTAAAACCGGCTTCGCCCACCTTTTCGAACACCTGATGTTCGGCGGCAGCATCAATATCCCGGAGTACGATGATCCCCTGCAGATGGCGGGCGGCGAGAACAATGCTTATACCACGAACGACCTCACCAATTACTACATACAATTGCCGGCTGAGAACCTGGAAACTGCGTTCTGGCTCGAAAGTGACCGGATGCTGAGCCTGGCCTTCAGCAAAAAAAGCCTGGAGGTACAGCGTAAAGTAGTGTCAGAGGAATTTAAAGAACATTACCTCAATAAGCCTTACGGCGATGTGTGGCACAAAATGCGGGAACTGGCCTACAAAGAGCATCCTTACAAATGGATGACCATTGGCCGCGAACTTTCACACATCGAAAATGCCACGCTGGAAGATGTAAAAGCTTTCTTCTTTAAACATTACCGTCCCATTAACGCGATACTGGTAGTCGCAGGAAATGTGACCACTGAAAAAGTGAAGGCCCTGGCGGAAAAATGGTTCGGTGATATTCCTTCGGGAGAAAAATATGTGCGCGCGCTTCCGGTTGAAAAACCACAGCACGAGCACCGGAGGCTGGAATTGAAGTCTAATGTTCCGCTGGACGCGTTCTACAGAACCTATCACATGGCGGGTAGGCTCCACCGTGAGTATTATACTGCGGACCTGATTTCAGAAGTACTCAGTGGCGGCGGCTCATCCCGGTTGTTCCAGTCGCTGGTGAAGGAAAAACAACTCTTCAGCAATATCG
>CAMLPA010000131.1 GCA_946481605.1 uncultured Flavihumibacter sp.
TTTTACGGTTCTGCGAAACCGATAGTTCTTTCGGTCCCCCGAGGTGCGCGATCGTTCTGCAGCCTTTCTTAATCAGGTGTTCAACGGCCCTGAAGGCGCCTTCGTATTCATCCACAATTACTTTGCTGCATTCGAACCCGGGAATAATCCTGTCGAACATCACCACGGGAATACCTGCTTCGGTTACCGCATCGAATATCGCGGGATCCTTGCTTTCTTTTGATACAGATACCAGCATGCCATCCACATTGCAGGAGAGCAGTTTCCTGATGTTTCTTTTTTCAATATCAGCGCGTTCGTTGCTCTGGCAGATCATCAGGTGGAGGTCCTGTTCCAGCGCGAGATCAGTCATGCCGCTCAGTGCTTCTGAAAAGTAATTGGAGTGTATAGAAGGAACAATCACGCCGATCATGCTCGTTTTTTTCTTTACCAGGCTTTGTGCGAAATAGTTCGGTTGGTAATGAAGTTTTTCTGCGAGTTCCAGGATCTGTTTCTTGGTAACGGGGTTTACATCTGCCGCGTTGCGCAGCGCTCTCGATACAGTGGAAACGGAAATATTGAGTTGGTGCGCGAGGTCTTTTATTGTAACGGGTCGTTTCATATTTGATGGCACATTGTTCTGCAAACGTTACCGGTAACGTTATTTCGGCTGTTCTGCGCTTTTATCCGGCTGCGTTCTATTTTTATCTATCCGGGCCACTGCCAGCGTGGTTGGCCCAATGTACAATTTAAATCGGAGATAAAGCAAGTGTATGATTTTTAACAAACGTACAATGAGAAAAATTACATCGGTATTTTATGGGGGGCTGCTCACCTGTTCGGTGCAGGCGGCCAATGGTACACCACAAAAGGTGGATTCGCTCCCTTACCTGCAGAACAGGGCCCCGTTAAAAGAAAAACCTTATCTGAATCTGCCCTTCGGCGCCATTAAACCGGCAGGATGGCTGATGGAGAACCTGCAGAAAATGAAGTCTGGTATGACCGGGCAACTGGATGAACTCTATCCTTCCGTACTGGGCAAAAGAAATGGATGGCTCGGTGGTGATGGCGATGTATGGGAAAGAGGACCCTACTGGCTCGACGGGCTCGCTCCGCTTGCCTTCATCCTGGACGATGAGGCGCTTCAACAGAAGTTGCAGCCCTGGGTAGAATGGTCCCTGGCCAACCAGATGGAAGATGGTTATTTCGGTCCCATTCCGCCGGAAAAAGATCCGGAACCCGAACCAGGTTTACAGCGCGACCGCGCCCGTGACTGGTGGCCCAAAATGGTAATGCTGAAAGTACTCCAGCAATACTATACAGGTACCGGCGATAAACGCGTGATTGACCTGATGCTGCGTTACGCACGCTACCAACTCAAAACGTTGCCGCAAACGCCCCTGGGACATTATTCCTGGTGGGGCGCGCAAAGAGGTGCCGACAACCTGGAAGTGACTTACTGGCTCTACAACCTCACCGGAGAAAAATTCCTGCTTGAACTCGCTGAACTGATGAACAAACAGGTCTTCGACTGGAAACACACTTTCCTGCATACCAACCACCTCGCCACTACCTACAAATTTCATGGCGTGAACCTGGCACAGGGCATCAAATCGCCGGTCATCTACTATCAGCAAAGCCAGGACCATACCCTGGTGGCATCCGTTAAAAAAGCTTTTGCCGACATCCGCACCTACCAGGGGCAGGCGATGGGGCTTTATGGTGCCGATGAACTCACCCGCGGAGGCGATCCCATCCTCGGGTCTGAATTGTGCTCCGCCGTGGAAATGATGTTCTCCCTCGAAAATATGATGACCATCACCGGTGATGTTGACATGATGGACCACCTGGAACGCATCGCCTACAACGCTTTACCCACACAAATTACAGACGATTTTATGGCGCGCCAGTATTACCAGCAACCCAACCAGGTGATGGTAACCAGGCACCACCGCAACTTTGTAACTGCATACGATGGTACTGATATCTGTTTCGGATTGCTCACCGGTTTCCCATGTTGCACCACCAATATGCACCAGGGGTGGCCCAAATTCGTGCAGAACCTCTGGCATGCTTCGCACGATAAAGGCGCTGCCGCATTGATGTACGCGCCTTCTGAAGCAACCGTGGTGGTGAATGGCAATGTGCCGGTAACTTTTAAAGAAGAAACCGAATATCCTTTCAGGGAAAAAGTGAAGTTTACCCTGAACATGCCCAGGGTCGCGCTTTTCCCCTTTCACCTCCGCATTCCCGGTTGGTGCAAAAAGGCGCTCATCCGTGTGAATGGTATTGTTTTTATGGAACCCGATGGCGGCCAGGTGGTGAAAATGCACAGGGAATGGCACAATGGTGATGTGGTGGAACTCGAGATGCCCATGAAGGTGGCCACATCACGCTGGTACGATCAGTCGCTTGCTGTAGAACGTGGTCCGCTGGTGTACGCTCTTAAAATTGAGGAGCAGTGGAAAGATGTGCCCGCAACGGACAGGTACGGAAGTTATCGTGAAGTGCGTCCCGGTTCGCCCTGGAACTTCGGGATCAGTGAAGCGGTGTTGAAAGAACTGGATAAATCCTTTAAAGTAGAATTGAGAGGAATGGCAGGAAAGAATCCATGGACATTGAAGCAGGCCCCTGTAGAGATCAGGACAAAAGGAAAGCGTATACCGGAATGGAAAATTTACAATGAGACGGCGGGCGCGGTTCCGTATAGTCCTATACGTTACCTGAAAGAAACGAAAGAAGAGGAGATTGTGCTGGTGCCTTATGGGTGTACGACTTTGCGGATCAGTCAGTTTCCGGTGGTGCAGTAGGTTTCACGCGATGGCCTCGTTTCTCGCAAAGACGCAAGGGAGCAAGGACGCACTGCTTCGTGCCTCGCAGCGTTGTTTGTGTTTGTAAGGGATGGCTTTTTTAGATGGTGTTATTGCTCGCAAAGGCGCGGAGGCGCAAAGAGTTGCTGAAAAGGCAGTTGCGTTGAGCGTTGGCTGAATACAACTCTGTTTTGATGGAGGCATAAAGTAATAGCTTCACTGGGTGCATCGGTTTCGGTGCACCTTTTTTTGTTAATGTGTTGGATAAGAAATCTTTCCCCCTCAACCTATAGCCAACACACAAGACTTTGAACCTGCGAAGAATGAAGCAGTGCGTCTTTGCGAGGTACGAAGCAATCACGTGAAAACCTTAATTACAAAGCCTTTCGGCAACTTCAACTCACGCATTTCCACCGAGAACGTTATCGCTTCCAAAACCCAAGAATTGTGCCTCTTTTTTTCATTCGCATGTGTGCCCCGTTTAATTTTGGTGTTATCAAAATCATTCTTCAACCAAAACAGCTTCTATGTACTTTAGAGATGCTTGCCGGAAGTTTTCAATTGTATGGATACTGATGGTGTGTTGTTGCGGCGCAGTAACAGCACAGCAGAAAAAACTGAGCGGACGTGTTACTGATGCCGCCGATGGAAGTCCGGTAACAGGCGCAAGTATTGTGCTTTCCTCCGGTCCTTCCGCTACCACCAATGCAGAGGGCCGGTTCCAGCTTTCTTACAATGCAACGGGTGATGTTCGGGTTACCGTGAGTTCTGTAGGATATGTTGAACAAACCATGGCTGTAACCACAGAATTTATCGAGATAAAGCTGGCGAAAGATGTAAAGATGTTGTCGGATGTGGTGGTGACCGGTGTGGGTGCCGCCACGTCGCAGCGAAAAGTTCCTTTCTCCATTGAAAAAATCGATGAGAAAGCTTTCAGGAATGTGCCCGCAACGGATGCCGCGGGTGTGTTGCAGGGGAAAATAGCAGGACTCCGGCTCAATAAAACGGGAGAACCGGGCTCGGGAACAAATATCCAGTTGAGGGCCGCAAAACAGATCTTCGGATCGAATAATCCCCTTATCATCATCGATGGTATTCTTACAGAAGGAAACCTGCAGGACCTGAACGCGGAGGATATCGCTTCCATCGAAGTGGTGAAAGGCGCCGCGGGCTCATCGTTATATGGTTCCCGTGCCGCCAATGGCGTCATCAATATCATCACCAAGCGCGGACAACGTATGGAAGCAGGAAAAACACAGGTGAACTTCCGCACGGAAGTGGGCAAAAGCGCCGTGGCTTTTGTGCCGGAAAGATCGGGCGCCACCAATTATGTGGTGGAGAATGGCGCAGTGAACTACACAAAGCCTGATCCGGACGGCATCATCGACAATCCATATCCCAATACCATCGATCAGATGGACCAGTTCTTCCGTGCAGGGCAGTACATCACCAACTACCTTTCTTTTACAGGGAAAAGTAAAGATGCAAAAGCCTCAGTGTACGCTTCTGTTCAGAATACGCGTGAAGCGGGTGTGGTATTGCTCACCGATGGGCAGGAACGTACCAACGTGAAGGTGAACCTCGATTATACCATCAGCGATAAAATAAAGTTCCGTACATCTAACTTGTACGCCTACACGAATGTGGATACCCGTGGCGGTGGCGTATGGAGCAACCTGATGCAAAGTGACCCCAACGCCGATCTCCTGCAGCCCAACAAAGATGGTACGCCTTACCTGGTAAACCCTAATAAGATCAATGCGCTTATCGGTAACCCGCTGTATGATATCGCCAACTCCAGGGCCGAACGCAAAAGGCAACGCTTCCTGGGCAACTATGCCTTGCAATACCAACCGCTGAAAAATACTACTGTCGACCTTTCTTATGGGTTGGACCAGGCCAATACACAAAGTTTCTTCCTGTCTCCGAGAGGGAAGTTGCAGGTGAGTGATCCTACGTTAACCAGTACCGGATCTATTAGCCGTACAAATGCTTCCGAACTGGCACAGACCATCCAGTTTGATGTAACGCAAACCTTCCGTTTGGGCGATTTCAACAACCGCATCCGCGGGCAATACCTGTATGAATCTGCTACATACGAGAGTTTGTCTGGTTCCGGGAATAACCTAGCCGTACTCGGCATGGATGTGACCAACCTGGCACAGGCTGCACAACAGAATACCAGTTCATTCATGAGCAAAACGGTAGCCAACAACTATTCCGGTATTTTCTCCACCGATTACAAAGGCAAATACATCCTGGATGCACTCGTACGCAGGGATGGTGTATCACTCTTCGGGGCAGATGTACGCTGGAAAACATTTTATCGTGTGGCAGGCGCATGGCGGGTAACTGAAGACTTCCGTATTCCCGGGATCGATGAACTGAAATTGCGTGGCGCTTATGGTACTTCCGGACTGCGTCCCCCATTCGAGGCGCAGTATGAAACGTTCAGTTTCGTGAATGGAAGCATCGGTGCGCAATCTACTTTGGGGAATAAATCACTCCGGCCATCGGTGAACCAGGAAGCGGAGATTGGAATGGACATCGCTTTCGTGAAGCGTTTCCAGTTCACCGTTAACTACGCGCGTGGTACCAGCAAAGATCTCATTCTTCCCGTTCCTGTTTCCGCTATTACCGGCGCTTCTTTACAATACCAGAACGCGGCTGAAATCAAGACCTCCGCACTGGAGTTTATTTTGCGCGGAACAGTAGTAGAAACGAAAAATACAGTATGGGATGCCAGCATCACCTTCGACCGTAACAGGCAAACCGTTTCCAAACTCAACCGCTCCGGCTACGCCATTGTTTCAGCAGGCATCTTCCGCATAGAGGAAGGACTTACTTTCGGAACACTGTATGGACGTGTGTGGGCCAGAACTCTGGAGGATGTGGCCAACCAGGTGCCCGCCGGTACCAATGCTGCTGATGTGTTCGTAGTCAACAATGAAGGGTACATCGTGCGCCGTGCACAGATCGGAACACCAGAAGAAGAGCCCGTGTACATCATGACCGATAAAGGTGTGCCGGTGAACAGGTACATCGGGAACGTGAACCCCAATTTCAATATGAACTTCAGCAACAATGTTACTTATAAAGGGTTCAATCTTTTTGCTTTGCTGTCCTGGCAGAATGGTGGCCAAACCTACAACCATACGCGCCGCTATACCACAGCCAGTGAAGAAGTGGACCAGTCTGGTAAGCCTTACAACCAGCGCAAGCCGGAACGTTATTACACCAAATTCAAGGAATGGAACAACGAGTTCTTCGTGGAGGATGCTGATTTCCTTGCGCTGCGCGAACTTGGTTTGAACTACGATTTCAAAGGCTGGAAAATAGGCGCCTTGCAATTGCAGAATGTGCGCATCGGTCTGGTGGCAAGAAATGTGCTGATGCTGACCAAATACACCGGGTACAGTCCGGAAACAGGTAGTAACCAGGATGGTGTAGACGCTAACACGCTGAAGTTCGACGTGCATTCTTACCCCATGTTCCGTACCATCAGCGGAAATATTGCCATCACCTTCTAAGCCGTACCGTATGAAAAGTAAAATGAAAATCAGAAACAATCTAAAAACGGGGAACATGAAACATATATGGATGCTGCTGCTCACCTGCGCCACGCTGCTGTGGGGATGTAGCAAAGACCTTGACGTGATGAATGAGAATGCACCTGATTCCGATGGCGTACTCGCCGCCACCTCTACTTATCCCTCATTGCTTAGCGGCGCTTACAACGCATTCTGGAATACAGCCGTATCTGCCAGCCCTACTTTTGCCCTCACCAACGCCGAAGTGATCACTTCTGGTTATGGGAGCTGGAGTTCCTTCGATTATTACAAACTGCCACGAACAGCGGTTCCCAACGATCTTGTAGATGATGTGGTGCTTTCTCCGCCCGCAGCAGCATGGTATGGCTTCTATGCCACTATCCCTACGGTGAACAAGATCATCAAGGCCATTGAAACAGATGGGAAAAAAGTGGTGGTGGGTACTACAGACTATACCAACAGTGTACTGGCGCATGCTTACATTTTGCAGGGAATGCTCTACGGACACATCAGCCTGTTCTATGACCGTGCATTCCTCGCCGACGAATCCGTTGATTTCGAGAACTTCACTTTCGAACTGAAGCCTTACAACGAGATACTCACTTTCGCGCTGGAAAGAATGGACAAAGGTATCGCCTTATGCAATACTGCTTTCACCGACCAGGTGGCGATGATGCCCGGCGTTACTTTCAACAATACTACACTGAAGGCATTCGCCAGCTCCATGGCTGCACGCATCCTTTCCGCCAGTGCCAGAACGCCGCAACTGGCGGCTCAGCTAGACTGGAACAAGGTGTACAACTACGCCTCCAATGGAATTGCCGCTGATTTTGGTATCCAGTGGAAAGATGGCTGGAACGGGAAAGTGATTTCCCGCGACCTGATGTCGCACCTGCAGTTAATGGCCTGGGACTGGATCCGTCCACACCAGCGTATCATCAATATGATGGCGCCCACTCATCCGAACGCGCAGTATCCCTGGCCGGATGGTGTGGCATCTTTAGGACAGGTAACTTCACCCGACGCACGGTTGAATACCTATTTCCGATTCGTGGGCAGGCATACCGGCTGGAACCCGAATACGCGCGGTTACAACATGCTGAGCGAATACAAATATGTGCGCTATGAAACGGAAGCCAACGCGCTTACCGGCTTCTTTCCGCATATCCTGAAAGCGGAGAACAGCTTGCTGAAGGCTGAAGCCGCATTGAGGAGTGGCAAGCCCGCAACGGAAGTGGCCGCGCTGGTGAATGAAACGCGTGTGGCCAAAGGTAATCTCGCTGCATTGTCGGGAAGCGAAGGCCCCGATCAACTGATGAATGCCGTTTTTTATGAGCGGTACCTCGAATGTGATTTCGTTTATCCGCACCTTGGTTATTTCGACCGCAGGAGAAGGGGGGAATTGAGACCCGGTACTCTGTACCATTTCCCTGTTCCCGCGAATGAACTTATTCTTCATAAAATACCTTTCTACACTTTCGGTGGCGTAGGCAACGAAATGTAATCTTCAAAAACGCATATCATGAAAAAGTTCCATTATATAAAAGGCTGGCTGTTCACCCTGGTTTGTAGTGTTTTTTTATTGTCCTGCGATCGTTCCTATAAAAGTACCGTTGAGTCGGAAACACCGCCAGGGCTTGAAATAAAAGTGACGAGTACAGGCGGTGCAGTAGCAGCGGAGGCTGCCGTGAAAGTATATGCTTCTCAAACCGATTGGACTGCAGAAGGAACACCAAAACTGCAGAAGCAGACCGGCGCCAATGGGTATGCAGTATTTACGGCAGAAGAGCTGGGGGCGCCAGGTATTTATTACCTCATCGTATCCAAAGGCGCGCAGAAGGTAAAGGCACAAACCAAATACCTGCTGCTGACTGATGGGCTTACCCTGCAAACCGTTACCTTAC
>CAMLPA010000132.1 GCA_946481605.1 uncultured Flavihumibacter sp.
AATTAAATGTGTTTTGTACACTTATTAAATTTCGTTATTTTCACCACCTAATTATTGCCATTATGATTGAAACCCGCGTTACCTTGCCCGCGGCTCGTAAAAAAGCCGCACGTTCTACAACATTTGAACTACTACCAGCTATCTTTCTAAAAAACATCATAGCATTAGCGCTATTTACTGCTCCAATACTCGTTCATGCCCAAAAAGCCGAACTCTTCCCGCTTTCTTCCGTAAAACTCCTGGACGGCCCTTTCCTCCATGCACAACAGGCAGACATGAAATACATGCTCTCCCTGAATGCCGACCGTTTACTGGCGCCTTACCGCAAAGAAGCCGGACTTGCCCCCAAAGCACATAATTACGGCAACTGGGAAAATACCGGTCTGGACGGACATATCGGTGGCCACTACCTCTCCGCGCTGGCCAACATGTATGCGGCCACAGAAAATAAAGAAGTGAAACAGAAACTGGATTATGCGGTAGCCGAATTACTGGCCTGCCAGGAAGCTGCGGGCAACGGCTATACCAGTGGTGTGCCCGGCGGAAAAGCCATGTGGGAAAACGTTGCAGCAGGTAAAATTAACGCGAACGGTTTTTCGCTCAACGGCAAATGGGTGCCCCTGTACAATATCCACAAAACTTTCGCAGGTTTATATGATGCCTATACCATTGGTGGCAATGAATCAGCAAAAAAAGTATTGCTGGGGTTAACCGACTGGTTCTATACTTCTTTCTCGCCGCTCACCGATGCGCAAATACAGGATATGCTGCGCAGCGAACATGGCGGACTCAACGAAGTGTTCGCCGATGTAGCGCAGTTGACCGGTGATAAAAAATACCTGGAACTTGCCAAACGTTTCTCCGACCAGCGTATCCTCCAGCCGCTGCTGGAAAAAAGAGACGCGCTCACCGGGCTCCACGCCAATACGCAGATTCCCAAAGTAGTGGGCTACAACGCGGTGGCCAAAGCAGGTGGTGATCCGGCCTGGCGCGAAGCGGCAGATTTCTTCTGGAATACCGTGGTGCACAATAGGTCTGTTTCTATCGGCGGGAACAGTGTGCGCGAGCACTTTCATCCCACCGACAACTTCAGTTCCATGATTGAATCCCGTGAGGGGCCCGAAACCTGCAACTCGTACAATATGTTGCGGCTCTCCAAAGGACTGTTCCTTTCGCGTCCTTCTGCCCATTATATGGATTATTATGAAAGAACACTGTTCAACCATATTCTTTCTTCCCAGCATCCGGAAACGGGTGGATTCGTTTATTTCACCCCCATGCGACCCGGTCACTACCGCGTGTATTCACAACCGCAGGAAGGCTTCTGGTGCTGCGTGGGTTCAGGATTGGAAAACCATGGTAAATACGGCGAACTCATCTACGCGCACCAGGGAGATGATGTATTCGTAAACATGTTCATGGCGTCTGAACTGCATTGGAAAGAAAAAGGATTCACCCTTACACAAACAACAGCCTTCCCGCAATCGGAGCAAACGGAATTAAAGCTGGCGCTGAAAAAGAAAAAGAAATTCAAACTGATGATCCGCAAACCTTCCTGGATAGCGGGTTCAATGACGTTCAAAATAAATGGCAAACCTTTCGTGCCAGTTACAACTGATCCGGCGCAATACATCACCATTGAGCGCAATTGGAAGAACGGCGATAAAGTTACGGTGGAATTGCCCATGGAAACCCGTGCGGAAAGACTGCCCGATCAATCGGAATGGGTTTCTTTTGTACACGGCCCTATCGTGCTCGCGGCACCTATGGATACTCTAGGTTTGAATGGGCTTTTCGCGGATGCCAGCCGGATGGGGCACGTGGCCTCGGGGCCTATTCGTCCCCTCGACGATGCACCGATGCTGGTGGGCAACGAAAAGGAATTGGCGGCCAAAGTACAGGCACAGCCGGGAGAACTGGTCTTTAATATCCCGCAGCCTGTGGTGCAGGAAAAATATGCCAACTTGCAACTGCGTCCTTTTTATATGGTCCATGATACGCGCTACACGGTTTATTTCCCCTTCACCGAAGCCTCGAAACTGGAAAGCGTAAGGGCGGAAATGAAACAAAAGGAACTGGTGAAAATAACCCTTGACAACAATACTGTAGATAGGATAAATGCCGGCGAGCAACAACCGGAATCGGACCACGCATTCAAAGGGGAGAGAACGGAAACCGGACTATTCAAAGAAGAACGCTTCCGGAACGCGAAAGGCTGGTTTTCTTATGAAATGAACAACAAAGGAGGCGACGCGTCCAAACTCCGCGTGGTATACTTTGGCAGAGAACGGAACCGCTTCTTTGATATTTACGTACAGGGGCAAAAACTGGCTTCTGTGGAAATGAAAGGCGACAAAGGCGATGATTTTTATGCGGAAGAGTATGCGCTGCCAGCATCTTTAAAAGCGGTTCGTGGTAAGCTGGAAGTGAAGTTCGTAGCCCGGGAAGGCAGCACCACGGCCAACGTGTACGAGGTGAGATTGATGAAATAGTGCGGCGATGTATCTTATCTTTACCGGGAATCAATTTAATGCCGGCGTATGGAAGAGTTGCGTGCGTATGTAGCGCGTTTCGTGGCGGTGTTAAAGTGCATATTGTATCTGTGGGGATCTGGTTTTGTTCAACTTTCCTGCTTGCACAAGAAGATGTTGTGCGTTCTTCCTGATGTTAATGTTATTGATTTTGATACTGAACGATTTTTGTAATAGTTGGTAGATTTTTTGTGAACCAGTCGGGTAGTTCTTCAGGAAGTATAGCTGAGGTGCATCTCCCTTTTTTCAATACAGCCAGTCCAATATGTTCAATACTTGAAGTGTCTACAATGGTCAGGGTGTCAAAAATCGAGAAGTACTTATCAAGTTTTTCCAGGTTGCCGTAGAAGTTAGATTTTAGCGTAAGCGGGTCTACGTAGTGCCCTCCCTCGTTAGCTCTTCCGATAACCCTGGTTTCTGAAAGTTAAATGTCGGTAAGGCCAAAAAAGATTAAGTGAATCTTGTAGCCTTTTTCCTTAAAATTCTTTGGAATATCCCAGGTAGCGTCATTGGTAAAATGGCCTTCATATGCCAAATCTGAATGTGTAGCCAGAGCGGTGGTAATCAGGTTGTCGAAAGTGTTTTCTACGATTTCTAACGCCAGTTTTTTACATTCTTTATGAGACCTTATTCCTTTTCGCCAAAACTCACTTCTCTTCTGCATAAAAAGCTTGTCGCCGTCAAATATCGAACTTCTCAAATGTTCTGGAACATAATCCGGACCAACGGATGATTTACCCGCCCCGTTTGAGCCAGTTATTATGTAGAGAACTGGCATGTATTACAGCGACGAAAATTGAAGGCGTTGCCTCAGATTATTTGCTTCGGAAGGTGTGAGCTCGCGTATAACATCAATATCTCTGGCGGCGTGCACCACAGATATTAATTTAATACTGCCATTTGGATATTCAAGATAACATTGATTTGTGGCAAGTTCTTTCACGTTGATCATAAAAGGCAACCCGCTTCTGAGCTTCTGCTCTCTTAGTTTCCTTACAGCATTTGTACCTTTTTTACTTGTGGTTTTTACCGTTGACATAATTGTGAATTTACAAAAAAAATGGCTTGGTTTCATATCTCATATTTCAACAATCAACGTACAAGCGCGCTCTATGCGAGACTAATGTATTTCACCAAACTTCTCTTGGCCACCGGCAACAAAGTTTCATTCACCGGGAAACTGAGGTCGGTTTGTATGGCATACACCGCCGGGTTCGGCAGTTCTTTTTTGTTCCGGATGATGTCGGCCTTAATGTGTTCATACGTATTGGCTATACTTCTTTGCCAGGTGTCGAGGAAAGCCGTGCGCATGCTCCGGTATTTCTCATGGTGTTTTTCGAAAATGGAGAGCCGGTAATGGTAAACCATTGTGGTTTTGATGTTGCCGTTCGTCAGGAAAAAATAACCTTCCTGGGTATCCAGTGGCAGCAGTCCTATGGGGGAGATGTTCAGTTTGTCTTCCACGAAATCATAAATGTCGGAACCGGTGCGCAACGTAGAATTGATATGTGTTTCCGCGTAATGAATGATGTTCTCCAATTCAGCCATTACCTCATCGTCTTCCAGCATTTGTTCGTAAAGCAGTTGCAGTTTTTCGAGCTGGATGCCGGTTAGCTTTTTAGGGAATTGTTGCTGAAGGAATTGTTTGTTCTCCCGGAAGGAAACAATGTTGTTGTAATGGAATACCACTTCTGCCAGTTGGGGATAAAGCTTGTTTTGGGAGAAGTAACCGTTTACTTCCTGGAGGTACGCGAGCAGGGTGTATTTTTTCAGTTCAAAATCAATGTAGCCTTCCGCGAACCAGGTTTCAGATAACTGTTTCATACACTGGAATTTTAACTCCATTAATATAACAAAACCGGACGGTAATTTCTTATGTACGGCACTGAAAATTTTGTTAAGGAAGGTTTTGAATCCAGCCAGTTTCTGCTTCATTTTTAATTAATAGGTAGTTGTTGAAACGGGCAAGTACCATGATGCGCGTGCCTTTTTCCAATGTTGTTTTAATGGGCGCATCTGCCAGTGGCGTAAAGGAGAGTGTGCTGTTTTCTTTCAGGGTCGTTTGCAGGTAGGGTTTGTCAAGTGGCGATACGCTGTTTGTGTTGATGAAACCGGTGTGCCCGTTGGGCAGTATGGTTTTGTATCTTTTGCCAGGTGCGCTGGCTTGAATATACAACAGTGTATTTGCCGGAAGTGAACTGTCTTTGTTGTTGATGGCATTGGTCCACCGGGCTTTGGCGTTGGTGCGCACCAGTGTGCCGGGGGGATGACTGGTGTTTTCGAGCGTTGGTATTTCAGGTCTTTTAGGGTTGATGAAAGGATAAGGATCAATGGCACCGTTGCCTGTGTAGATGCCGAAGTGGAGATGCGGCGGCGTGGTGCGTGCATTCCCGGTATTGCCCATTAGACCAATGGTGTCGCCAGCCTGAACGGTTTGTCCGGTTGCCACAAGTTGTTCATCGAGGTGTGCGTAGTAAAGAGAAATGTTTTTGCCTTCGGGTTGGAGGAAGATGACTTTTCCACCGAGGTTGTTTTCTCCTGTTCTCAGTATTTGTCCATCCGCGGCGGCCAGCAATGGGGTTCTTTTGGCGGCGAATATGTCCACACCTTCGTGTGAGCGTTTTCCGCCGTCTCTCGTGGCGCCCCAGAAACTGATGGTCCTGGGATTGGCGTTTGCAGGTACAGGAAAAGCGAGCGAGGGCCCGGTTTGAATGGTGAGGGTATAATTCCCGTTCGATAACAATTCCGGTTGTATCCTCAATTGGTAAATGCCATCGTTGGGTACTTCGAATGCGATCTGGTAAGTAGTGTCTGCGGCTTTTACCAGTTTGTGTTCCAGTTCTTTGTTCCTGGCCCAGAGTTCCATAAAGAGTCGGAAAGCTGAATCTGGATTTGCTTCCAGCGAAGCGGTAATCATTTCGCCTCTTTTCAGGGAGAAACTGTATCCGGTAGCCATAGGTTTTTCTGCGGAAAAGTAACCTCTCTCAGTATAGGGAAGTGTGATGTTTGCGGGGGAAGCGAGGCTGTTTTCGGCGGCTTCCATCCACTGTTTGCCCATGGCGCTATTGTCCAGCCCGAGTTGTGTAATCTTTTGCTGGTAAGCCTCATGTGGTGTTTTTCCCGACAGGAAAGATTTGCCTGGTCCGGTACAACCGGCAAGCAGGAGGAGCAGCAGGGCGTAGCATGTTCTCATACAGAATTTCTTTCTTCCAATTCTTCAATATACATGCCATGTGGCGAAAATTCAACGGCGTTGGCAGGTGGCTTTTCATCAAATTGTACAGTGATCTTTACACCTTCTGTTCTAAAACGCTGGTATGGCTTTTTCACTCTTGTTGCATATTGCCAACTAAAAAATTTGAATAAAATGAAAGCGACAAACAACAAAAAAATGCAAGGAGCAACCAAGGGTTCCAATGGTAACCATTCTATGCTGGAGGAATTCTTTGTAGATGAACTGCGTGATATTCTATATGCCGAAAGGAAACTGGCCAAAACGCTGCCTGAAATGGCCGCTGCCGCTACCAATGAAGAGTTGCGTGCCGCCATAGAAAAACACCAGGGTGAAACGGAAACACATGTGGAGCGTTTGCAGGAAGTGTTCGGTATGCTGGGGAAAGCGCCGCGTGGTAAGAAATGCGAGGCCATGGAAGGACTGTTGGAAGAAGGAAAACAGGTGCTGGAAGATACCGACGACGATACTTTCACCCGCGACGTGGCCATCATTTTCGCAGCGCAAAAAGTGGAACACTACGAGATCGCTACTTACGGCGGACTGGTACAACTGGCCACACTGCTCGGCTACAGCGATGCCGCCGCATTGCTCCAGCAAACACTGGACGAAGAAAAGCAATGTGATATGGACCTGACCAACCTGGCAGAATCACACATTAACGAAATGGCGTTAGAAGAAGAATAATCATCCAACCATATCCTATAAATACCGTTCGGGTAGTATATATAAGGGGCGTATCGTTTGATATGCCTCTTTTTCATGTTGAAACTCAGTTACACAATTCTTTCACTTCTAAATCATTTACTGTAACAATGAACGCGGGCGATGCCTTCTTTCTGATAATTATCAGCTATATGTCCTTGCCTGTCATAAACTTAAGGAAGCAGCAAGGTGTATATGGCACAATATTAATAGGGTAATCGTTACATTTGTTTAACGCTTAAAACACCTTCTTACTATGCCGCACCGGGTAAATGCAGAAAATTCACCTTCGGAACAGATTGAAAGACTTGTTTTTGCCTTGAATGCAGCCGGCGTTGGTACCTGGAACCTTGATCCTCAAAATAATATAGTCTACTGGGATGAACGTTGCAGGGAGCTATATGGTTTTGCGGATGGGGAGAAAGTGGAATACGAACAGGTTTTAAAATACATTCATCCACACGACCGTGCGCACGTGGAAAAATCGGTTGCGGAAGCCCTCCTGCCAGGTACACCGGGCGGATATGATGTGCGGTTCCGGACTGTTGGCGCCGATGGCAAACTGCGTTGGCTGCATTGCCGTGGACGCGCTTCTTTCAATACTGACGGAGTGGTGGAGCGCTTTTCAGGCACAGCGCTGGATGTGACGATAGAAATGGAAGGTCAGGAGAAAGCGCGCCTGTCGGAAGCGATCGCGCAACTGGCGCTGGAGAATTCAAACTCTTCGTACTTCCTGATTTCTATGGATACCGGAGAAATAGAATACTCTCCTTCGCTCGCAAAAGTACTTACCGGTAATCCTACACAACAGTTAACCCGCCAGGATTTCATCGCACATATTCATCCCGAAGACCGCCGTTTAAGAGAGGAAGCTTATAAGGTTGCTGAAAAAACAGGAAAACTAAACTACGAGGCCCGCGTAATATGGACCGATGGCAGTATTCACTGGATGAAAGCGGCAGGTTCTTACCTGAACGACAGGCAGGGCAAGCCTTACCTGTTCACCGGCACCGTTTATGATACCACCGCGGAACACCAGGGGAAACTAACGCTCGCGCAGAGTGAACTCCGTTTCCGGTCGCTCGTCGAAGAAGCGCCCGTGGCCACCTGCTTGTTCGTTGGACCTGGAATGATAATAGAAGTGGCCAACGAAATTATGCTGAAATACTGGGGAAAAGACCGCTCCATTATTGGGAAACCATTGCTGGACGGTGTCCCGGAACTAAGAGGTCAATCGTTTATGGATATTCTCACAGAAGTCTACCATACCGGCATTCCTTATGTAGCCAGGGCCGCTGAGGCACAGTTGGAACTGGATGGAAAACTGGGAACTTATTATTTTGATTTTACCTATAAGCCATTGCGGAACGAAGCCGGTGAAGTATATGCCATCATGGATATGGCAGTTGATGTGACCGAACAGGTAAAAGCCCGTAAGCAACTGGAAGAGAGTGAATTGTTTTCCCGGAGCCTGATCTCCAATTCTCCCGTGGCCAAATTGGTATTGATCGGGAAAGAACTGGTGGTGCGTACCGTGAACGGAAAGATGATGACTATGCTGGGGATCAGCACGCCACCCATTGGTAAAACACTGGATGAAGCGGTGCCAGACCTGATTGATCCCGGAATAAAGGAAAAATTGCTTGAAGTAATGGAGCGTGGCAGTACTTTTTTTCAGCATGAAGAAAGGCCTTCACTCGTAAAAAATAACCTTTCATACCAGGGCTACTACAATTACATTTACCAGCCCTTACAAAACATAGCTGGAGAAAT
>CAMLPA010000133.1 GCA_946481605.1 uncultured Flavihumibacter sp.
TCTCCTACATAACCTGTAAGCCGGGAGAATGCTTCGTTGTACCAGGTGATCCTTCCCCGGATATCGGTAAAAACCACACCATTCTTGTTCAGACTTGCCACCAGGGATAAATGGCCCAGTTCAGATTGGATGTAAGAAGTTCCTTCGGGAGCTGAAGTTTTTTGCTGATCGGCAATATTTTCGGCGTAGACCTGGTTGATAGCGGCAATAAAATCCTTCATGCCGGGGTTCTTCAGCAGTTCGGTATCCAGGTGTTTACCCAGTTGATATTGGAGGAGTGGGTGTAATGGTTTATTCATGTTGCTCCATGGGCTGTTCTTCTGATATCGTTCAGCTACTAATCTTTTGCCCGTACGGTAAAAATAAGGATTTTAACCCATCCGGGAAATATGCCAGAAATGAACGTGCGGGGTGGTATGGTAATTGCCTTTTTGAAAGAAAATATCTGTATCACCTAAAAATTAAAGTCATGCAAAGGAATAACATCATGAAAGCCGCGGGTATCGCCGCCGCCGTTGTAGGAACTTCAATTTTCCTGTACCGCCGTTACAAAGCCAATTGTGCCGCCAGGATGGAGAACGGAGAAAATACACATAGTGATAATACATCCGCGATCCGCCAGGTGTTGAGCCGGGCCAAAATGGCCGCCAGCAGGTAGGTTAATAAATGAGTTTGTAGGAGAACGAAGAGTTGTACTGCGGCTCTGTATCGAATACAAATGAACTCTTCACTGAATCGAGCCGGAGGTTCTGGATAAAGTAAGTATTGGTAACGGTTTTCTCCAGCACCTCCGGTTGTCCCGGATTAATCCTTGTGGTACGTACTACAGCAGGCAACCGTTGCGCATTGCGCATTACGGGATAATTGTACAGCGTATAATTTTCGCTTAATCCAATTGCCACGAAAACCCATGGATTAAAGCGGTGTTTATCGGAATAAGCATCTACATAAGTATTGATGATGGCCGCACCGGATTGCGTAGTAATTTTTACGGGAAGGTCCTCCGCATTATACGCGTAGGTAGATGAAGCCTTTAAGGTTTGTCCGCCTTCATGAATATCATAATATAATAGCCTGGAAAGCCTTTTCCGGTTGTCATATTCATACTCCAATTTATAGGAATCGGGCAAGGTGGGGTGAATGGACGCATTTACAATTGAAGTAAGCAAATCTCCTGTGTAGTGAAATTTGTTCGTAAAGAGTGAATGCCCCGTGTTCACCTCAGTCACACGCTTGTTGGTATAGGTATAGGAATTCAATGAAGAGATGGTTCCCTGTAATGAAGCAATTTGTTTCAATGTACTGTCTGAATTGTATTCATATTGGGCAACCAATCCAACATTCCATTCAATTTTGCGGAGTAAAGGAGCCGGTTCTTCCTGGTTGGATGGTTCATCATGCTTCCGGCAGGATATTAAAGCAGAAGAAACCAGTAAAACTACGAACGTGATTTTACGAAACCGATACATAGGAATGATTTCTATAAAATTAAAACGAACCTTTCAGCACAATGCCACATGAAGATGTGTAGTATGCAACTGAAGTAATCTTGTAAGCCACATGTATATGTGACCTGATAACTATTTCGGGGAGAACATTTACCACAAAGTGGTATTTCAGGAGCGGAGCGGTGCAACTACCTTTGTTGTATTCTCATGTGACTATAAACATCATTCTCAGCAGTTAGTTTTGGTTGAAAACCCCGTCATTCCTGGCGGGGTTCTTTCTTTTAAATTGCCTAGATTTGAGTTCCAACCGAAACAGATGCGTAAAACTATATTCCTCGCGGGCGTATTCGCCTTACTTTCCAATGCTATCTTTTCCCAGCAAACACAGAAGCCCGTGCTGCACGGCAAAAACTGGATGGCCATTACCGGTAAACCGCTCGCCGCCACCGCAGGGTCCATGGTGTTCCAACAGGGCGGAAACGCTGTGGACGCCGCCTGTGCCATGCTGGCCGCCACCTGCACTATGTGGGACGTATTGAGTTGGGGAGGAGAAACTCAGGCGCTTATTTACAATCCGAAAACCGGAAAGGTAATCGGCATCAACGCGCTGGGCGTGGCACCCACGGGAGCAACACCCGAATTCTTTCAATCGAAAGGACTTGAGTTTCCACCGGAATATGGCCCGCTGGCAGCCGTAACACCGGGCACACCCGGAGGCATCTGTTATATGCTCGCTGAATATGGTACCATGACACTGGAAAAGGTACTTACTCCCGCCATGGAACTGGCAGCCGGATACCCGATAGATGCGCAAACCGCCAACAGCATGGAAAGGAACAAGGCCAGGATCAAAGAATGGCCCTATTCCGCGAAAGTATTCCTTCCCCACGCGGGCGAACAAAGAGAAGCGCCACGGCCCGGAGAAATTTTCGTTCAAAAGGACCTGCTGCTCACGCTGCAAAAAATGGTGGCCGCAGAAAAAGAAGCGCTTCAGAAAGGCAAATCCAGGAAAGAAGCTATTTACGCTGCTTACAACCGTTTTTACAAAGGCGATATCGCAGAAGAATTTGTGCGCGGTTCCAAAGAACAGGGCGGCCTTATCACCATGAACGATCTTGCCAAATGGAAAGTGATCGAAGAAACGCCGCTCCAAACAAACTACAAAGGCATCGAAGTATTCAAGCTCCGCGAATGGACACAAGGCCCGGCCATGTTACAGGCACTTAATATCCTGGAACGCTTCGACCTTAAAAAAATGGGCTACAATTCCTCTGAATATATCCATACCGTTTACCAGGCGATGAGCCTCGCTTTTGCAGACCGCGATTTTTATTATGGGGATCCGTATTTCACGCCCGAAGAACCGATTAAAGGACTACTCTCCAAAGCTTATGCGCAAAAGCGTGCGGCGGAAATATGGAAAGAAAAGAACAATCCCAACGCGGGCCCCGGCGACCCCTACCCTTTTGAGGGAAAGAAAAACCCCTACCTACAACTCCTCAAAAAAAGAGGCTACCTGGTAGATACCAGCGCCACGCGCAAGCCCGGCAACTTTGTTCCTGCACACGATGGCCGCGGACAGCAAGCTTACAACACGCCCGACAACGAATACATGGACCGCCTCTGGCGCGGCACCACCTCCGTGGAAGCGGCCGACAAAGAAGGTTGGGTGGTTTCCATTACGCCCAGCGGCGGATGGCTCCCCGCCTGCATTGCAGGCAACACGGGCGTGGGCATGAGCCAACGGCTCCAGAGTTTTGTACTCGATTCAACCATCAACCCCTTTAACGTGGTCGCTCCGGGAAAACGGCCACGGGTAACCCTCACCCCTACCCTTGCGTTGAAGAATGGCAAACCGTTTTTGTCTTTCGCGGTACAGGGAGGTGATACGCAGGACCAGAACCTGCTGCAATTCTTCCTCAACGTGGTGGAATTTGGTATGAATGTGCAACAGGCCGCCGAAGCGGCAAACATCAATTCCAACCAACTGTGGCTTTCACTGGGTGGTACCAAAAACGCAGACCGTCAACCCAAACCGGGGCATTTACTGTTACACCAGCGCACACCGGAAAATGTGCGCGAAGCGCTCCGCAAAATGGGCTATACCCTGAGTTTTGACGACCGCACCAGCGGCCCCATCAATGCGATCTTCTTCGACTGGCAACATGGCTCCTTCTGGGGCGGCAGTTCCAACCACGGCGAAGATTATGGCATCGGATGGTGATCCCGTTCAGGGCGCTTTTTGTCCGTTTCATCCTTCCCGCTTTGCCGGGAGCATGTCCGCGCCCTACCTTTGCCCCATGAATGGATTCCTCCGCAAATGGCATCTCGTTCCCGGCCTTACCATTTCTTTCAGTCTGGCCGTGATCGTATCGCTCCGTAAGCTCTACCGCACGGAGGATGTACCCGTTCAGCAGGCCGTGTTCCAGATTGGTGGCGCGTTCCTGTTCACCCTCTCCTGCTGGTTCACACACCACTATATTCACCGTGCACACTTCAGGCACCATTTTATGAACCGCCTGGTGGTAAAAGTGTTGATGGCACTGTTTGTAAGCGTATTGTTATCGGCATTCCTGGCCCCGTTCATCCTGGATCGCGATGTAAAACACCCTTACTTCGCCATATTGGTCAGAAGCCTGGTGCTGGGCGGCTTCCAGTATTTTATGGTCTACTACATTACCGTGCTGGAAGCCTCACACCGTTCAAAGCTGGAAATAGAAAAACTACAACACGAGAACGTGCGTGCCCGGTTGCAATCCCTCACCCAACAGGTGAGCCCGCATTTCCTGTTCAACTCCCTCAGCACCTTGCGCACCATGGTGCAGGACCCTTTGTCGCGCAACTACATCTCGCAACTGGCGCAGGTGTACCGTTATTTACTGAACCATAAACAGCAGGAACTGGCCACGGTAACGGAGGAACTGCAGTTCCTCGAAGCTTATGCCTATATTCTGAAAGAAAGATTTGAAGATGCCCTCCGCATAAAAATTCATCCCGAACACATTTCCACCCATAAAAAAATCCCGCCAATTTCCCTGCAGTTGCTCCTGGAAAACGCGGTGAAACACAATGTGGTTTCCAAAGAAGACCCGCTCACCATTCATATTTATGAGGAGGAAGATTTCCTGTCGGTGGAGAACAACCGCCAACCGAGGCGATCGGTGGAAGAAAGCAGCTCCGGCAAAGGATTACAGAACATTGACGAAAGGTGCAGGTTACTTTGTGGAAAAGGAATCGTCATTTATGCGGACGACACCGTATTCAAAGTTAAAATTCCCCTGGCATGATGCAGGTACTGATACTGGAAGACGAAAGCAAAAGCGGACTGGAACTGAAACGTATGGTGGAAACGTTGCGCCCGGATATGAAAGTGGTGGAAATAGCGCCATCGGTGAAAGCGGGCCTGCGGTGGCTAAAAGAACATACGCCAGGACTGATTTTCGCGGACATACAACTGGGTGACGGACTCAGCTTTGATATTTTCCGGGAATTGAACGTGGAAGTACCCGTCATATTTTGCACGGCCTACGATGAATATGCGATACGCGCTTTTGAAGCGAACGGTATAGATTACCTGCTGAAACCAATGGATGAAGATAAACTGAAGAAGAGTCTTCAGAAATTCGATGTACTTCAAACCTGGTTCTCCGCAACTGCCGCGGCCAATATGCAGAATTTGCTCCGGGAAATACATACACCCCACAAAACAACCTTACTGGTTCATTTCCAGGAAAAGATTATCCCGGTAAAAACGATGGACATCGCCTATATCTACGCGTCCTCCGGCCAAACCAGCATGGCTACCTTAGCCGGAGCCGTGTACACCATTAACAGCACGCTGGAAGAACTGGAGCAATCCCTTTCTCCGGTGCAGTTCTACAGGATCAACCGGCAGTTCCTCGTGAACCGCGGCGCGATAAATGCGATAGAACATTATTTCACGCGCCGGCTTCATATTAAATTAACCGTGAATACGCCCGAAACATTATTGGTGAGCAAACAAAAAGCGCCTGAATTCCTTAAATGGATTGAAACCACATGAAATTCACACGCGATTTTGTCCGTTTCAATTGTTTTAACCTTTTTACAACACCATCTGTTGTACATCTTTGCAAAAATTTTAACTGCATGATCATTCTCCATTCATATAAACCGTTCAGCACCCATTCCTTCAAATAAGCATCCATGAAAAAAATCTTACCGTTCTTTATTTTTCTATTCACTATCAGTACTGCTCATGCGCAGAAAAAGTTCAGCATCAGTGGGACCATCCGCTCCGAGGCAAAGGGCGAAACCATCATCGGCGCCAGTATCCGTATCAGCGGGGAATCAGGAGGAGCCACCAGCAATGAATATGGCTTTTATTCGATCCTGCTCCCCGAGGGTAACTACGAACTGATTGTATCTGCCGTAGGCATGGTGGAAAAGAAAATCAATGTAGCGTTGAACAACCCCGTTACGCTGAACATTGAACTGGAAACGGCGCCAACGGCACTCGATGAAGTGGTGGTGCGCGCCTCCTCCACCCGCCGCAGCCTGAAACAACCACAAATGGGCATGGAACGCATCAACACCCAGGAGATCAGGAACATTCCTGTATTGCTCGGCGAACGGGATGCGTTGAAGGTACTGCAATTGCTTCCGGGCATCAAATCTGCCGGAGACGGCAACAGCGGTTTCTATGTACGTGGCGGCGCGGCCGACCAGAACCTCATCTTGCTGGATGAAGCCACAGTATACAATGCCTCCCACCTGCTTGGCTTCTTCTCCACCTTCAACTCCGACGCCATCAAAGATGTGACCGTTTACAAAGGCGGAATGCCCGCGCAATACGGCGGACGCCTCTCTTCCGTACTGGATATTAAAATGAACGACGGCAACAGTAAAGATTATTCCGTGAGTGGCGGCGTGGGGTTAATATCCGCGAAGCTCAATGTGGAAGGCCCTATTCAGAAAGAAAAATCCTCCTTCCTGCTGAGTGGAAGAAGAACTTATGTGGATATGTTTCTCAAACTTTCACCCGATTCCACCATCAACAACAACACACTTTATTTCTACGACCTGAACGCCAAAATGAACTACACACTCGGGAAAAAAGACAGACTCTTTCTTTCCGGCTATTTTGGTCGCGATAAACTGGCCGCGGGCGATAACTTCGGTCTCAGTTGGGGAAACGCCACGGCTACCCTCCGCTGGAACCACATCTTCCACCCGAGATTATTCTCCAACACCTCGTTTATTTTCAGTAATTACGACTACCTCATTAACATCCGAACAGGCGCGAACAACCTCGATATCCTCTCCGATATCCGCGATTATAACCTCAAACAGGAGTTCCAATGGAACGCGGGCAGCAACCACCAGGTGCGGTTCGGACTCAATTCCGTGCACCATACGATTCGTCCGGGAGAAGTTCGTCCCGGCGAAGGCAGCTCCGTTAACTTCAGCAAACTTCAGGACCGGCTCTCGTGGGAGAACGCGCTTTTCGCCGGAGATGCCTGGAAGATTTCCGATAAGGTACAGTTGGGCTACGGTATCCGTTTAACAGCCTTCAGCATATTGGGTAAAGGAGATTTCTACGCCATCGACCAGCAAGGCAATGTAACCGATACTTTTTCGTACAAGAAAGGTGATTTCGTGAAGACTTACTTCAACCCGGAGCCGCGCGTGTCCATCAGCTATAGCACAGGTGAAAGTTCTTCCGTAAAAGCATCTTATGTACGGAACGTCCAGAACCTGCACCTGCTTTCGAATTCTGTTTCCTCCAATCCTACCGATAAATGGGTAGCCAGCACCAACATCATCAAACCCGAAATATCCGACCAGGTGGCGCTGGGTTATTACAGGAATTTCGGTAACGGCGACTACGAACTCAGTTCAGAAGTTTACTATAAGGACCTTCAGAACCAGATCGACTACCGCGACGGGGCCGACATCTTCACCAACGAAGACGCCATCGAAAGTCAGTTGCTCTTCGGCAAAGGACGCGCCTACGGCATTGAGAACCTCCTCAAAAAAACAAGAGGCCGGTTCACCGGATGGATCAGTTACACCCTTTCTAAAACAGAAAGGAAGATCGACGGCATCAACAACAACAACTGGTACAACGCCCGCCAGGACCGCACCCACGACATCGCGCTCGTAGGGATGTACAAGCTCAACAACAAATGGAACCTCTCCGCCAACTGGGTATATTATACCGGCGATGCCATCACCTTCCCTACCGGCAAATACCAGGTAGACGGACAAACCGTTTATTATTACAGTGAAAGGAATGGCTACAGGATGCCCGATTACCACCGCTTAGATGTTGGCGCGGTATATACGCTGAAGAAAACAGATAAAACACTTTCCGAGCTGGCGTTCAGTATTTACAACGCTTACGGAAGAGAAAACGCGTACACCATCACTTTCCGCGACAGCGAAACAGATCCGAACAAAACCGAAGCCGTACAAACAGCGCTCTTCAAATTCATTCCCTCCATTTCCTGGAACTTTAAATTCTGATCCCATGCGTAAACACATTCATTATATAGGTATCGCATTACTGTTCTTCCTCACCTCCTGCGAAAAGGTCATCAACATTGATACCGCCAACGGCAGCGGTAAAATTGTAGTGGAGGGTGCGATCAC
>CAMLPA010000134.1 GCA_946481605.1 uncultured Flavihumibacter sp.
AATCTATTGTACACACCGGTAATGGTAAGTTTATCTTAAAGCCGGTGATCAGAACAATTTTTGAATCAGTGGGCGGTTCGGTGAAAGGTGTGGTATTGCCCGATTCTGTGAAAGCAGCATTGTTGCTGATGAATGGAAACGACACCATCGCAAGTTCCTTCACCGGAAGTAATGGCGGGTATCTTATGAAAGGACTTCCTTCCGGGAATTACTGGTTGAATGTAAGGCCGCTTCATCCTGATTTTGATACTACCGTAGTGAATAATATTGTGGTGAATGCAGGAAGTGTGACCTGGGTGGATACGGTGCGGTTGAAGAAATAAGTGTTTTGAATTTTCACGCAAAGTGCGCAACAGACTGCTTCGTGCCTCGCAGTAGCGGGGACGCAAAGAGAGGTTTAGTTAAACAGCGTTTGATTGATTTGTAAGTTTACTTTGTATAGTTCAATTCCCAATGAAACAAACAAGGCATATCAAAACGATATGCCTTGTTTGTTTATAAATTAAACTGTGTATTTACACTACAGCTTTTCTTAACCTCGTTAGTTCTTTCAGTAACCCTTCCAGTTTATCGAGTTGCAACATATTTGCGCCATCACTTTTGGCTTCGGCGGGATTAGGGTGCGTTTCAATGAATAAGCCATCCGCTCCTGCGGCGATGGCCGCTTTGGCGATGGTGCCGATCATGCTTGGGTTACCGCCGGTTACGCCGCTGGTTTGATTGGGCTGTTGCAGCGAATGGGTACAGTCCATTACAACGGGGACATCAAAAGCACGCATCACAGGGATGTTCCTGTAATCCACTACCAGATCCTGGTAGCCGAAGGTGGTCCCTCTTTCGGTGAGCATGATTTTTTCGTTCCCGGCTTTCCTGATTTTTTCCACTGCGAACTGCATGGAGGCGCCACTCAGGAACTGTCCTTTTTTTACGTTCACCACTTTGCCGGTTTCGGCGGCAGCGATCAGCAGGTCCGTTTGGCGGCAAAGGAAGGCTGGTATCTGTAAAATATCAGCATATTCAGCGGCCATGGCGGCTTCGGGAGCGGAATGAATATCGGTGGTGGTGGGGAGTTTGTAGTACGCTCCGGTTTTTTTTAAGAGAGAAAGCCCGGTGTCGTCGCCCAGTCCGGTAAAGGAGCTGGCGCTGGTACGGTTGGCTTTTCTGTAAGAAGACTTAAAAATATAAGGGATGCCGAGTGAGCGGCATATTTCACTTACTTTCCCGGCTACATCCATCAGCAACTGCTCACTTTCTATCACACACGGGCCGGCAATAAGGAAGAACTGGGTAGGATCGTATTCCTGCCCTTTGAACAATGATTTCAGGTATTCCATGCGGCAAAGTTAAAAGATTACGTGCAAACCGTTGCGCCATTTGTACATTCCGTAAACGGACAAATGAAAGTTTTATTAGGTTTGTGCACCCAAAAAATCAAATGAATGGTAAGAGAAAAAATATTGGTAATAGGCGCTTGCGGACAGATAGGCGTTGAACTTACACTGGCCCTGCGAAAAGTATATGGCGGTTCAAACGTGATTGCGTCCGACCTTCGGGAGGAAAACGAGTTGCTGCGCGGCTCCGGTCCCTATGTTCAGTTGGATGCCATGAACAAAGAGATGCTGCATGTTTTGGTGATCCGCCACAACATCACGCAGGTTTACCTGCTGGCAGCCATCCTTTCCGCAACGGGCGAGAAGAACCCCAACCTGGCCTGGTCGCTGAACATGCAGAGCCTGCTCAATCTGCTGGACATCGCAAAGGAGGAAAAACTCCACAAAGTGTACTGGCCCAGCAGCATCGCGGTATTCGGTCCCACTTCCCCTAAAAAAATGTGTCCCCAGCAAACGGTGATCGAACCCACCACGGTGTATGGGATCAGTAAATATGCGGGAGAGTTCTGGTGCAATTATTATTTCCAGCGGTACGGCGTTGATGTGCGTAGCCTGCGTTATCCCGGACTTATCAGTTACAAATCAGCACCGGGCGGTGGTACCACGGATTATGCGGTCGAAATTTTCCATGAAGCGCTGGAGGAAAATAAATACGAATGTTTCCTGAAGGATGATACCTATCTTCCTATGATGTACATGCCGGATGCTATTCGCGCCACCATTGAACTGATGGAAGCGCCTGCGGATAAGATATCAGTGCGTACTTCTTATAACCTGGCCTCCATGAGTTTTTCTCCGGCAGAGATTGGCGCGGAGATTAAAAAGCATATTCCGGAATTTGAAATCAGTTACAAGCCCGATTACCGCCAGCAGATTGCTGACAGTTGGCCGCAAAGTATTGATGATGCCGTAGCCCGGAAAGACTGGGGATGGAACTATGAATTCAACCTCGGAAAGATGACGGAAGATATGCTGAAAAACCTGAAGCCCTAGCGGATGGTCCTGAAGTCTTCGAACCAGGTGTAAGGGATCGGGCGGGATTCCACGTGTGTAACGATGGCGTTCTCCGATCCCTCCCAGCACCAGTCCTTGAAGGCGATCAGTTGCTCGGTGCTGCCGGTGGCGATCAGTAAAACGGTACCATCCGGCATGTTGCGGGCGGTTCCGGTAAGGCCCAGTTCCCTGGCTTTTTCGTTTGCTGTTGCCCGGTAGAAAACACCCTGCACCTTTCCACGCACAATTATCTCGATTGTTTCTGCTGCCATACTTTAAAGTTTACCTATATCTGCCACTGTTCTCTTTTCCAGTATTCTTAGGGTCGCGTCGCGAACGCTTACCATTACATCATGGAGTCCACACGATTTTTCGTCACAGTTTTTACATCGTTCGTAAAAGTTCAGACTCACACAGGGGAGGAGTGCGATGGGCCCGTCCAATAAACGCATCACTTCTGCAAGTTGGATGTTTTTGGGCGATTTCTTAAAATAATAACCGCCGCCTTTTCCTTTTTTGCTGTCCAGTATGTCAGCCTTTTTCATTTCCAGGAGAATGTTCTCCAGGAACTTGAGCGGGATTTTCTTTTTCTTCGAAATCTCTGCGATCAGAACCGGTTCGTCTGATTGTTTCTGTGCCAAATACATCAATGCCTGGAAGGCGTATTGCGTTTTCTTGCTGATCATACGGAGGGCCTTTGAAATAAATATACTACAAATATACTAGGAAAGTAGGGAATGGAACTCAGATCAGTTTGTGCTCGTAAGCATATTTGATGAGCCCGAGTACACTGTTGGTGGATGTTTTCCTGAAGATGTTCTTCCGGTGTGTTTCCACGGTTCTTTCGCTGATGAAAAGGGCATCGGCGATCTGTTTGTTGTTGAACTCTTTTTCAATCAGGGCAATGATCTCAATTTCCCTGGCCGTCAGGTGCACTTCGGCGTTTTCTTTCTGGATCAGGCTTGCCTTACCCATTTCGGCCATGACCTCCTCGCTGAAATAAAGGCCGCCCGCCGCGATTTTGTCGATGGCATGGAGCAGTTCGGATTTGCCGATGTTCTTCAATACATAACCGGCAATGTCCGCATCGGAAATCATCTGGTTCACCAGTTGGCCCTCGCCGCTCATCGAAAGTGCGAGTATGCGTATATGCGGGTATTGCTTCCGGATGGTGGCCGCCAGTTCTCTGCCGTTCATTTCGGGCATCATCACGTCGGTTAACAGTACATCTACGGGGATATTCCTGAGTTGGTCGAGCAGGAAACGTGCGCTGGTGGTGGTAATCTCCACACTGTACCGGGGTTGTCCCTCTAAAAGAGAAATCAACCCATCGATTACGATCTGGTGGTCATCTACTACCGCGAGCCTGATTTTGTCCTGCGCCATGCGCCGAAGGTATTGATTTTTAAAGGCCCAATACTTCTTTCATGCTGAAAATTCCTTTCTTCCCGGCAATGTATTCCGCTGCCAGCACTGCGCCGGAAGCGAACCCGGTGCGGTTGTGCGCGGTATGAATGATCTCAATGTCATCGATGGGAGAGGAGTATTTTATTTTGTGGGTACCCGGCGCCGGATCGATTCTTTCGGAAAGGATGCTGAGTTCGGCGGGGTTTTCGGTAGTATCGTTTACCCATGACTGTTTCCTGCCGATTTTCTCCATCACCTGTTCGGCCAGCGTGATGGCTGTGCCGCTTGGTGCATCCAGCTTCTGGGTATGGTGAATTTCCACCATGCTCACGTCATAATCAGCGTGCGGCGCCATGAGTTCGGCGAGTTTGCGGTTCAGTTCGAAGAAGATGTTCACGCCAATGCTGAAATTGCTGGCGTATAACAATGTGCCGTTTTTCTCCTTTACCAAGGCCGTTACTTCATCGTATTTGTTCAGCCATCCGGTGGAACCGCATACGAGTGGCACGCCCGCTTCAATACAGCGGATCACATTATCGTAGGCGCTTTCAGGCCCCGTAAACTCGATCGCCACATCGGCTTGCTGAATATTTGTTATGGTATTGTCTTCCAGGTTATCGATACTGATTTTCAGTACGATCTCGTGGCCTTTTGCCACAGCAATCTTTTCAATGGCCTGGCCCATTTTGCCGTATCCTATTAGCGCTATTTTCATCGTGTTGTTTTCTAGCGCAGCGAAATTACGCTTTTAGAAGAGTTTTTCCCGATGTTCAATACAAAGCTTATGCCTGTGGTATTGGCCATGGGACTGTAACCTGGTTTTATCTGGAAACTCAGGTCCTCGCTTACATCAAATGCTTTAAGGTGCGCGTCCACTGTAGCATCCACTACGTTCAGGCCCCAAAAGAGTAGGAAGAACAAAACGGAATAATCTATATACCGTCTGAATTCATCCCTGCCGTTCTTGATGGATTGTGCAGAGTAAATTTTCAATTCATCGGGTACGAGTACGTCGTTGGAAGGGATGGTATCGGCCAGCAACCGGTATGCATCGCGGTAGAGTCGGTAGGTTTTGATGTTGTCGGTGAAAACATAAGCCGTGGTACCCAGCGCACCATAAACCAGCGGAAGTTTCCAGTAGCTGCGGTTATAAATCTGTCCCCAGCCGGGTAAAATAGCGGAACGGATCGTTGCTTTCCGCGGGATGATCTCCCGTTTTTTCCGCGTTTTTATGGAGTCTTTTTCCGTAGCAACGGAATCGGTTTTCACCGGAACAATATTACCGTCTTCACGGATAATCAGGCTGGAAGAATCCTTATCCTGCGCGAAAATGCAGCAGGATAAGGCGGAGAAAAATAATATGAGAAAGTATTTCATCAGTTAACTGTAACATTCATTTGTTCCAGTATCTTGTTCAACTCCTGGATGGAATAGTATTCGATGCTGATACTTCCATATCCTTTTTTGTTGTGCTGGAGTTTCACTTTAGTACTGAAATGCGATGCCAAGTTATCTTCAATTTTTTTGAAAGCGGGCGGTATTGTGGCTTTTGCGTTATTTTTAACAGCTTCAGGCTTGCCACCTTCCTTGTACATTTTGCGTACGAGGTCTTCGGTCTGGCGAACGGAAAGTCCTTTATTTTTCACTTCGCCATAGATGTAGAGTTGTTTGTCTACGGCATCTATGGAAATCAACGCGCGTGCGTGCCCCATAGAAAGGTCTGCGTTCCTGACGGCCACCTGGATATCTGGCGGCAATTTCAGGAGACGGATATAATTGGTTACCGTACTTCTTTCTTTGCCCATTCTTTCGGCCACCTGTTCCTGCGTGTAGGAGAGTTCGTCCATCATCCTTTTGTAAGAAAGTCCGATTTCCATGGCGTTCAGGTCTTCCCTTTGGAGGTTCTCCAGCAGGGCCAGTTCCAGCAGTTGCTGGTCGTTGGCCTGGCGGATGTAGGCGGGAATATCTTTCAGTCCGGCGATTTTGCTGGCGCGGTACCTTCTTTCACCCGAAATCAGGCGGTATTTCCCATCAGGGAGTTTGGATACCGTGATGGGTTGAATGATATCATGCATTTTGATAGAGTTCGCCAACTCGTTGAGGGCGGTCTCTTCAAAATCGTGGCGCGGGTTTTTGGGGTTGGTCTCGATCAGTTCTATCGGGATGCGGATGATGCCCGTAGCCGCGTCCACCACACTGCTTTTCAGGTTGCCGGTGGTGGTTTTCAGATCGGCGTCAATATTCTTCAGCAGGGAGCGTATCCCTTTACCCAGCGCTTCTTTCTTATTCGGAGTCGTCATCGTGTTCGGTAGTTAATATTCTGTCTTCCTGGTTAATTTTAGTGAGGTTGTTCTTTTGCAGTATTTCTTTTGCGAGGTGCAGGTAATTGAGTGAGCCCTTACTTTCCGCATCGTACAGGATAACTGGTTTACCGAAACTTGGCGCTTCGCTGAGCCTTGTGTTCCGGTGTACGATCGTGTGGAAGACCATATCTTCGAAATGCCTTCTTACTTCACTCACCACCTGGTTGCAGAGGCGTAGGCGCCCGTCGTACATGGTCATGAGAATACCTTCAATCACCAGTTCAGGGTTCAACCTGTTCTGCACGATCTTAATGGTGTTTAATAATTTACCCAGACCTTCCAGGGCGAAGAACTCACATTGCACGGGCACGATCACGGAATCTGCTGCCGTAAGGGCGTTCACCGTAATCAGACCCAGGGAAGGAGAGCAGTCGATCACGATAAAATCGTAATCATCTTTAATGACCTCCAGGGCATTTTGCAGCACCAGTTCCCGGTTGGGGTAGTTGATCATCTCGATTTCGGCGCCCACCAGGTCGATATGTGAGGGAATCACATCCAGGTTGGGGATATCCGATTTCAGCACCACATCTTTTGCGGGCGTATCGTTCACCATGCAATCGTAGAGGCTCTGCGTGATGTTGTGGAGGTCGAAGCCCACGCCGGTGGTACTGTTCGCCTGCGGATCAGCATCTACGAGCAGTGTCCTGTACTCGAGGACAGCGAAACTTGCCGCCAGGTTAATGGCGGTGGTGGTTTTACCCACTCCTCCTTTTTGGTTTGCTACGCCTATGATTCGGGCCATGCTGTTCGGGTTCTTTAAGTTATAATGGATCAGGAATTACCTGTTTGAAGGGTAATATCGGTGCCAATAGCTGGCAAATGTAAGGTTAACCCGGCATTTCGGAACATTTCCCGGGCTTTTTCATGGTCAACGCGTATAAATCCGAAGGTATCGTAGTGGACGCCCACAATATGGTCCACATTCACCCATTCGGCGGCCTGAACGGCATCTTCCACGCCCATGGTGAAATTATCGCCAATGGGGAGCACCGCAAAGTCCAATTTTGCCCAGCGGGGTATGAGTTGCATGTCCATGGTAAGCGCAGTATCACCGCTATAGTAAAAGTTTCCTTCATCTGTAGTAAAAACAAATCCCATTGGGTTTCCGCCATAACTTCCATCGGGCAGGCCACTGGAGTGCTGGGCCACCACACATTTTACACTGCCGAAATCGAAACTCCATTTCCCGCCGGTATTCATGGGGTGGGTATTGGCAACGCCGTTTTTATTCAGCCATTCATGAATTTCCCAGGCGGCCACCACGGTGGCTCCGGTACGCTGCGCAACGGACACGCAATCTGCAAAGTGATCGACATGACCATGGGAAAGGAAGATGTAATCTGCCGGAATGGTGTTTACATCTATTGCTTTCGCCAGTTCATTGTACGTAACAAACGGATCGAATAAGATATGCTTTCCTTTGATTTCCACAGAGAAGCAGGAATGGCCGTAATAGGTTAGTTTCATGTGTTTTATGGCTTTTTCTTTTAATGTGAAATGGTTTCAGGAGAAATCAATTCATATTAAGGGATGTTCCGGTGCAAAAATAATCGTTCGTGGTTGAATTCGGGAACAATTACATTCCTTTGCTGTTATTGAGGCGGTTCCTTTGGGAGATTTGGGTCTCGCAAAGGCGCAAAGGCGCTAAGGGTGTTGGGTAGCGTAGTTTCAGGTTTGGTTTGGAATATAATTCCAATGAAATAATGAGCGTTCGAGTAAAGGAATAACTTAAGTAGATAGAAAAAACTCAAGGCTTTGCGCCTCAGCGCCTCCGCGAGAAAAAAATAACAAATGCAAGAAAAATACCTCATCATAGCCGGCACCGACCGGCCCGGCAGCAACACCATCAAAATAGCACGCCTCTACCGCCAGATGCTTGAAAAAAAATCCATTGAAG
>CAMLPA010000135.1 GCA_946481605.1 uncultured Flavihumibacter sp.
TCTCTGAAAATGAAGGATACCAGTTCTTTCGGTGTGCGTTTCATCTGGCTGATGGCAATGCTGCCCTGGAATTCGATTGCATCGTTCCGTTGTATGGTAAGGTGGATTTGTGTTTGTTGATCGAGTGGCGCGTCGGTAAGGTATACGCAGGGGCCCAGTGCCGCGCAGCCATCATAGGTTTTAGCCTGGGGCAGGTAAAGCGGGTTTTCTCCTTCTATGCTGCGGCTGCTCATGTCGTTGCCGATGGTATAGCCGATGATTTTTCCTGAACTGGTTACAACGAGTGTAAGTTCCGGTTCGGGTACATCCCAGGTGCTGTCTTTTCGGATGCGCACCACGCCGTTGTTGCCCGATACGCGGAATGGATTGCTTTTGAAAAAACATTCAGGCCTTTCCGCCTCATACACTTTGCCGTAAAAGTCCGCGCCGCCCGCAGCTTTGCTTTCTTCCTGCCTGCCCACCATACTTCTGTAATACGTTACGCCGCAGGCCCAGAGTTCCTGTTGGCTGCCAATGGTAGGGAGCGTGTCTTGTATGATGGACGCATCTGTGGCCGGAAGTTCATTGCTCAAAGCGATGGCGCGTTGTAAAGCGTTATCGTCGTTGATGAACGTGTCCCACGATTCATTTTCCGCGAGATAGAAGGTGTTGTCCTTTTCAATTATCAGACCTTTTCTTGTGTTGTAGATTTTCATGATGGAAGCGTTAATTCAGTTTTATGCGTAGCAGGTACATGTCGTTTGTGATGAATAGTGTTTTTTCGTCTGTAGAGAGGGCGCAGTTGCTGGCCGGGTTTTCCAGCCGGATGATGCCCAGTTTTTGCCCTTCTTTACTGAAAATGTAAATACCACCGGGGCCCGTTGCGAACACGATACCTTTTTTGCTGATCTTCAGTCCGTCCGGAAGTCCTTTCCAGTTGCGTTCTCTTTCTTTGGGGTTGAAGAATATTTTCCCGTTGGAAAGCTGGTCGCCGTTTACATCGTATTGGTGCCAGAAAGGTTTTGCCGGATCACTGTTTGCAATGAGCAATTTTTTGTGTCCGGGAAAAAAGGCGATCCCGTTGGGGCGTGTGATGGAATCAGTAAGAAGAACTATGGTGCCGTCTTTTTTAAGTTTGTATACGCCGTTGAAAGGAAGTTCTTTGGAGGAATCTTTGTCGTTTTGGGACGGAAGTCCATAGGGAGGATCGGTGAAGAATAATTCTCCCTTGTTGTTGAAAGCACAATCGTTCGGACTGCTGAACTTCTTTTCATTATACGTAGCCGCCAGTGCGGTGAATTCAGGCTGAGGTGCGTTCAACGGCGCATCCATCCTGGCCATTTGCCGATTGCCGTGCTGGCACAAGATGAGTTCACCTTTTTCATTTAGGGCAAGCCCGTTGCTGCCCGGTTCTTTCGAAAGACTCTTCGTTGCGCCCGTATAGCCACTGGGTGAAAGATAGGTTACCACGCCATTGGCTTCCGTCCATTTGTATACGGTATTTTTAGGGACATCACTAAACAACAGCATGTTGTGTTGCGGTACCCAAAGTGGTCCTTCGCTCCAATCAAATCCTTCGGCAATGATCTCCGCGCGTGTATTGGTATCGATGATTTTATCCAGTGCTTTATCGAATCTCAGGATAGCGCCGTTTTCAGGGAAAACTTTTTTTTCCTGTGCCATGGTGTTGTAACTGAAGCCGGTAAGGGTGAGCAGGAGGGTGAGCTGGAAGCAATTCATTGTTTCGTTTTATGGTTCATCAATATACCGCATATTCCTCACCCATCAATGTGAATCTCGGGTCACTTCGCTGCCGCTGCTTCCTTGCAGGAAATCGAGGTCGGCCCCTTTGTCTGCGCCCAAAACATGTTGTACATACAGGCTCACATAGCCCCTCGTGGCTGCGGGCTGTGGTTTTACCCATGCGGCCCTTCTTTTTGCCAGTTCTTCGTCGCTGACATGCAATTGCAATTTTCTTTGCGCCACATCCAGTTCTATCATGTCACCATTTTGTACCAATGCCAGGGTCCCGCCAATAGCACTTTCCGGGGATACGTGCAGTACGGCAGTGCCATACGCCGTGCCGCTCATCCTGCCATCACTGATGCGGACCATATCGGTGATGCCTTTCATCAGTACTTTTTTGGGAAGGGCCATATTGCCTACTTCGGGCATGCCCGGGTAGCCTACCGGGCCTACATATTTCAGTACCATTACACAGGTTTCATCAATATCAAGTTCAGGATCATCAATCCTTGCGTTATAGTCTTCGATGCTTTCAAATACCACGGCCCGCCCTGTATGTTGCATGAGGGCTGGGGTTGCCGCAGACGGTTTTATAACGGCGCCATTTTCCGCCAGGTTGCCTTTTACAATCACGCAGCCGCCTTCGGGGATGAGTGGTTCATTGTAGGGGAAGATGACATCGTTGTTGTAACAATCTGTGGTGCCTTTGATGTTATCATGGTGGTTCTTCCCGGTAACCGTGATCACATTTTTGTGCAGGGTATCTTTCAGTTCGTTGAGGATAACGGGCAGGCCACCGGCATAGAAAAAATCTTCCATCAGGTATTTGCCGGAGGGCATCAGGTTCAGGAGCAGCGGTATCTTACTGCCGATGGTGTCGAAATCTTCCAGGTCAAGGTCTACGCCAATTCTTCCGGCGATGGCGAGCAGGTGGATGATGAAGTTGGAGGAGCCGCCCACAGCCGCGTTCACCTTAATGGCGTTCTCAAACGCTTCTCTTGTGAGAATTTTATCGATGGTGAGGTCCTCGCGCACCATATCCACGATACGTCTGCCGCTGAGTTGGGCCATCACTTTTTTTCGGGAATCTGCTGCGGGTATGGCGGCGGCGCCGCTGAGTGTAAGTCCTAAGGCTTCCACCATACAGGCCATGGTGGATGCGGTGCCCATGGTCATGCAATGGCCTATGCTGCGGCTCATGCAGCTTTCTGCGAGTTCGCATTCTTCCTGGCTGATCTTACCGGTTTTCATGTCTTCATCAAACTTCCAGACATGGGTGCCACTGCCGATGAGTTGACCTTTGTAACGGCCGTTCAGCATGGGGCCTCCGGGTACTACAATGGTAGGCAATCCTACGCTGGCCGCGCCCATCACCGTGGAAGGTGTGGTTTTATCGCAGCCTGTGAGCAATACAACACCGTCCAGCGGGTTGGCGCGGATAGATTCCTCCGCGTCCATACTGGCGAGGTTCCTGAAAAGCATGGCGGTGGGTTTCATCAGTGTTTCGCCCAGGCTCATAATAGGAAACTCCAGTGGGAAACCGCCTGCTTCCAGTACGCCCCTTTTTACGGCTTCGGCGTGTTCCCTGAAATGGGCGTTACAGGGGGTAAGCTCACTGAATGTATTGCAGATGCCAATAACGGGTCGTCCGTCGAACATGTCGGTGGGCATGCCCTGGTTCTTCATCCAACTGCGGTAAATGATCCCGTCTTTGTCCTTGCGGCCAAACCAATGCCGGCTTCTTAAATTCTTGATCATCGTCTTCTGATTTGAATTTGTGAAACAGTGTGCTACTGTTATATGCGCTTTAGTTCTCCGTTTACCAGTCTTTGGATAGCGAGCGGGTTATCATGTTTCAATTCATCGGGCAGCAGTGCATCGGGCATATTCTGGTAACACACGGGTCGTGTGAACCGGTATATGGCTGCTGTGCCCACCGAAGTGGTTTTGCTGTCGGTAGTGGAAGGAAACGGACCACCATGTACCATGGCGCTGCAAACCTCCACGCCCGTGGGAAAACCATTGATGACGATCCTGCCCACTTTTCTTTCTAAAATATGAATCAGTTCACGGTATTCCTCCAGTTCCCGTTCCGTACCATGCACCGTTGCCGTAAGATGCCCTGAAAGATTGCCTGCTATCTGCAAAAGTTCTTCCTTTGACGTTACAGCCACTACCATACTTGCGGGGCCGAATACTTCATGGCTCAAAGATGGATTGGATTGGAATGTGGTGGCAGATGTTGCCAATAAAACCGGCTTGCCATTGTTCTTTCCTTCAGATGGATTATTGCCAGAAGCGAGTTCTTCCACACCCACGGCTTTACGATTCTTTTCCAAACCCTCTTGGTATGATTTGGCTATGCCAGGGGCCAGCATTACGCCACCAGCCGTTTTAGAAAAAGCCGCTTTCAATTGTGGTTTAAACTGGTCGTCTTTCCCGGGTTGGTAGAACAACATACCGGGATTGGTGCAGAACTGTCCAATGCCGAGTGTCACAGAACCTGCATAAGCGGCGGCTATTTCAGCGCCTTTGTTTTCCATGATTTCAGGTAGAATGAAAACGGGGTTGGTGCTGCCCATTTCCGCATATACAGGAATGGGTTCGGGCCTTGTAACCGCCGCGTCGAATAAAGCCTTTCCACCTTTGTAAGAACCGGTGAAACCCACCGCCTTTACTTCAGGATGTTTCACCAGTTGGATGCCGGTGCTGGTACCATCTCCAAAAAGCAGGGAGAATACACCATCGGGCATATTCATTTTCCGGGCCGCTTCCACAATGGCCCTGCCTATTATGGCGGAAGTAGCGGGATGCGCGCTGTGCGCCTTCACGATCACGGGGCATCCTGCCGCCAAAGCAGATGCTGTGTCGCCACCTGCTACGGAAAATGCGAGCGGGAAATTGCTGGCGCCAAATACCACCACCGGACCAAGCGCTACCTGCATGTAACGCAGGTCAGGTTTGGGCAGGGGCGTACGTTCGGGGAGTGCGGTTTCTATGCGGGCATCTACCCAGGAACCTTCTTTCAAAAGATCGGCGAACATTTTAAGTTGGTTCACCGTTCTGCCCCGTTCATTTTCGATGCGGGCTTTTGGAAGACCGGTTTCGTTAGAGCAGACAGCGATCAATTCTTCTCCTGCCAACATGATTTCTGCCGCGATCGTTTCAAGAAAAAGCGCTTTTATGGTTCCGGGCAACTTGCTGTAACCGGGAAAAGCGGCCGCGGCTTTTTGGGCAGCACGGTCCACTTCCTGTTCCGTTGCTTTGTAAAACTGGAAACCGTTGTGCTGATCTGTAGCGGGATTGTACGATTGAAAGGTCTCATTTCCTGCTGCTGACAATTCGTATCCAATAATGTGCTTTTCTTCCTTCATGATGAAAATTTGATCGCTGCCTGCTGTTGTTTTCACTGTAACCGCTTCCTGAACCGGTTAGTTGTCCCAGAATATCCTGGTGGTGAGATTATCTTGTCCGCCCATGCTGGTCACGGCTTCCTGGTAATTGGCGTTGTTTCTTGATGATTCTTCGTTGGGGTAGGCGAACCTTCTTGCGAATCCTCCCTGGAGCAGGTTGTTGTAACCGTTAGGGGTAAGTGCAGGAAATCCGCTTCTCCTGAAGTTGGCGAATCCTTCGGCGCCATTACCCAGGCTCGCGATCCAGTATTGCGTATTGATGAGTTCCAGCGCATTGCCCGCGTTCCAGGCCACGCCCGGCATGGTAAGGTAGCTGTTCTGTGCGGATTCCGGTATGGCAACTGCGGGCACATTTGGATAGAGCGAATATTCATCCATAGATGCTTTTACACCCGCTTCATAGTATTGTTGCGCGGTAAGCGCGCCTGTAAGTCCCGTTAACCATCCTCTTTGAGCGGCCTCCGCGAGCAGCAATTTTGTTTGCGCGTTTGTAGCGTAGAATACCGGTGCCGTGGCGCTGCCGAATACGGCGTAGTTGAGTTGCGAATAGTTTTGTCCTGTGCCATTTGTGCCTCTGTAACCAGGATAATTGAGTACGCTGGTTTGGTCATAGCCTATCGGGAAGCCGAATTGCGCGGCCATCGTGGTATCGGGCGTGAGCGCCAGCGCCTGGTTGGGATCGGCGTATTTTCCTGCGATGTATTTCAGACGCGGGTCGCGGAAGTTTTTCATTCTGTTGACGAAGGGTTCCGCGAGGTAGTAGAAATAAGGGTTCGTGGCGCGTGGACCGTTGTTGAGCTGGTTTACATATACGGAGGTGAATTTAATCATCGCATTGTCAGCATTGGTCTGCATTAGGCCGGCATTGTAGGCTTCCTGCACGATGCTGCGGGCTTTGTTTGCGTCAATCTTAGAGTAGCGCATGCCCATGCGGAGCAGTAACGAATTGCCAAACCTTTTCCATTTGGTGGCCTGATCGGTTGCTGAAAGCGTTCCGTATAAAAGGTCTTCCTTTACACCTGCCTTGGCGCCATCCAGCGCCGCGACGGCCGATTTGATTTCGTTGTACAGCGCTTCGTAGATGACTTCGTCCTTATCATACTTAGGGTAGAAGGTTGCTTCCAGGAAGGCTTTGCCTGCTTGTGAATAAGGAACATCCCCATAAGTGTCTACCAGGGTCATGTAGATATAGGATTTCCAGATACGCGTCTGGTTGTACAGGTTTACTTTATCCGGATTGTCTTTCACTAAGCTAATGATCTGCTCAATCAGTTTGATGGAGTTGGGGTAGTTGTCGTTCCAGCGGGGAACATTGAAGTTGTTGTTGTCTTCATTAAAATTGAATCCCGCGGTGGCCCCGGTGTTGTACGCGTTTACGAACTGCTGTACAATGGTTTGCTCTCCTTCCCAGAATCCGGGATGGGTAAGGCGTTGCACATTGGTGAACAGTAAAGCCGGTTCAATACTGGTGAGCGCATAAGGATTGGTGTTGATCTGTTCGAATTCCTTATCGCAACTGGCGAGGAAAAACAACGAGACGGGCAATAGTATATATCGGTTGATCTTTTTCATAAAGCAATAGTTTAGAACTTCACATTTAGGTTCACTCCATAGTTGCGTGTGGTGGGCAGCGTGGTTTGTTCGTAGCCCACGCGGCTGTCGCCGGAAGAGGCGAACGCTTCGGGATCGAGGTCATCAATGTATTTCTTGATGATGGCCACGTTCCTGCAGGAAGCGGAGAGCGACAGTCCCTTCACGAATTTCAGTTTGTTGCTCACCAGTTGCGTGAAGTCGTAGGAAAGCGTGATGTTCCTCAGTTTTATGAAGTCTGATTTGAAAACGAAAGGATCCGCGATCTGAAGGTTGCGGTAATCGGTGTAGAAAAGCTGGGGGTCCACCGCAGTAGTGTTGGGGGTACCATCGCCTTTCACGCCCGGGAATATAACGCCGCCTTCGCGGCCTATGAGCGATTTTTTGGTATGGCCCTGGCGCAGTCCGTTAAGTGCGGTGGAAGAAATTACTTTACCACCTGCTTTGTAATCGAAGTGCACCAGCATGCTCAGTTTTTTGTACCGGAATATGTTGTTCCATCCGCCGGTGAATTTTGGCAACGCGCTGCCGAAGAGTACATCCGGGCCTGTGCTGGCTTGCAGACGGCCATTGTCGCCCAAGACCACTTCTCCTTTCGCGTTGCGGAGGTATGTTTTCGCCGCCAACTGGTTCAATGGTTTACCTACTTCATACACCAGTGAGCCGAGGAACTCGTTGCCGCCGAAGGAAGCCACGATCAGCCTGTTGGTATTCGGCGCCAATGCCAGTACTTCAGTACTGTTGGTAGCGGTATTGAAGGAGCTGCTCCAGGTGAAATCTTTGTTTTTTACCGGGATCACTTCCAGCATGAATTCTATGCCCCTGTTCTGCAAGGAACCGAGGTTAAGCGGCGTGCCCGTGTAACCTGTGGTGTTGGAGATTTCTACCGTAAGTATCTGATCCCTGGTTTGTTTTTCGTAGGCGGCCACATCCAGGTTAACCCTGTTGCCGAACATCTTCAGTTCGATACCGATCTCTTTTTCGCGCACGCTGAACGGGCGCAGCAACGGGTTAGGGCTGGACGCGTTGGCGATGGTGCCCAGACTCATCCCGTTGAACTGGTTGGGGAGGATACCATAAGCCAGTACGCCTGTGAAGGCGTTGATGCCGTTTGCACTGCCCACATCCGCATAAGAAGCGCGCAGTTTTCCGTAGTTGAGCCAGGTCTGGCTTTTCAGCAGTTCCGAGAAGATAAAGCTGCCGCTGAAGGAGGGGTAGAAGTAGTTGTTATTGGCCGGATTCAGTACCGTGAACCAGTCGTTACGCCCGGTCACGTTAAGAAACAACAGGTTTTTATAACCGAATTC
>CAMLPA010000136.1 GCA_946481605.1 uncultured Flavihumibacter sp.
GACCGATGAATTGCCTATCTTTGAGCCCCATCCAAAGATAGATGCTTCAGATACTTTACACTTATCTCATTCAACGCAAATCATTGTTCCTGCCGGGCGTAGGGCATTTTCGACTGCTTTCGGGTGCAGCCCGCTACGATGCGGTACACCAGCAGCTTTTTCCGCCCGTTCCCGAAATTCAGATGACCGACGAACAGCCGCCCACACAAAAGGAACTGTTCGACTACATCGCGAGGAAACTGAATATCTCTGAACTGGAAGCCATCCAGCAATTCAATACCTGCCTCTTCGAAATGCGGCAGCAACTGAAAAGTGGCAAGGCCATCGACTGGCAGGGGGTAGGCGTACTTTCCGCAGGTAATTCCATCAGCGAAACCATCCTGATTCCCTACCATTATTCAGGCTCCGCCCTGGGACCTGTAGAGGCGAACCGCATCATCCGGAAAGATCGTCAATATGCCATGCTGGTGGGAGATCAAGAAACTGATACGGGTGAAATGCAGGAGCGGCTTTTCGGCGAAACAGAAAGAAAACCGCTTCATTGGGGCTGGTACGCGCTTATACTCGCTGTTATTGGCCTGCTCTTTTTAGGATACCATATTTTTAATTTGAGTAGCGGTAGCTTTTCCGGTAGCCGTCAACTGATCTTCCCATAAACATGTCTTTTAGCCCCGTTCATTATACTTCATGCCCGGCGTGTCATGCTACAGATATTACATTCATCTCGGATGTGAAGGATCATTCCATATCAGGCACCGTTTTCCCAGTTTGGATGTGTAGAAAATGTACGCTTCGATTCACGCAGGACGTACCTCCCGCAAATGAAATAGGTCCGTTTTACGCTGCCACACACTATGTTTCACATTCCGACACGAAGGAGGGATTGGTAAATAAAGTGTACCAACTCGTTAAAAGGCGTACCATTAAAGGAAAAGTGAACATGATCAATAAATGGTGTGCGGGAAGAAAAGGAACACTGTTGGATATAGGCTGTGGCACCGGAAGTTTTCTGGCTGCCATGAAAGCAGACGGCTGGAAAGTGGAAGGGCTTGAACCCGACCCCGGGGCCAGGACCCTGGCCGCTGAAAAGACAGGGCAGGAGATATTTGCGCCGGAAAAGATTGATATTCTTCCCGCTGCTACTTACGACGTTATTACCTTATGGCACGTACTTGAACATGTGCACGATCTGCAAGGTTATGCGGCATCGTTTCAACGGCTCCTGAAACCAGGCGGTAAATTATTAATTGCTGTTCCGAACTACACTTCGGCGGACGCTGAACACTACGGCGGCTTCTGGGCAGCATGGGATGTGCCCAGGCATCTTTATCATTTTTCACCACTTTCTGTTGACATGCTGATGAAAAGCCATGGTTTCAGCGCAACCGGCATCAGACCCATGTGGTACGATAGCTTCTATGTTTCCATGTTGAGTGAGCAATACAGGAAGGGAAACATCGTAAAAGCCTTTTTCGTTGGATTATGGTCTAACCTGAAAACAGTATTCAGGCCCGAAAAATGCAGCTCACTTATTTATATGTTTAGAAAGCAGTAAGATTACTGCCATTTTATTTCAAAGATGTTCGGCCATAGTTTCCCCGTGATGTACAGGTTTTTTGAGGTGCTGTCGTAAGCGATCCCGTTCAGCACGGCGCTGCCCTGCCTGTATTTTTCCAGTTGCAGATTTTCTTTTGTATTCCGCGCGAGGAGTCCTGAGAAGTCTGCTTTTCCCACTACTTTTCCATCCGATAAGTCAATCTTCAGGATATAATCTGTTTCCCATTGGTTGGCATAGAGATAGCCGTCAATGAATTCAAGTTCATTGATTCTGCCCACCGGGCCATTGTTGTCGTAAACACCGATGATCTTTTCCACCCGCATCGTTTCGGGATTGGTGACGGAAATATTGTTGGATCCGTCGCTGATCAAAAGGTTTTGACCATCGCTTGTAATGCCCCATCCTTCACCGTTCCAGTCGAATTCCGCTGTTTTTTTGAAAGTTTCGGGGTCGTAAACAAATACTTTACGGTTCTGCCAGGTGAGTTGGTAAAGTTTGTTGTTATGGATGGTGATGCCTTCGCCGAAGAAATCTTTTCCCTGTTCCAGTTTTTTTTCAATCTTACCTGTTGCGGGATCAAGCACCCTTAGGGAACTGGTGTACCGGAAGGGTTCAGGTGCTCCCGTTCCTTCATACAATTTTCCTTTGTGCCAGTACAGGCCTTGTGTGAAAGCGGTAGAGTCGTGCGGAAGAATATTTACGATAGAATAGGTCATGGCCATAGGCGCAGTACCAGTAACCTCATCAACCTGCTGGTCTGCAGGGGTGTCGGGTGTTGCGTTGTTGCAGGCGGATCCAACCGTTACGGCTATAATTGAGCAAAGAAGCACTTTTTTCATCAGGTGAAATTATGGGTTCAAAAATAGGGTTAGGATTTGAATTGAAAGCAGTGGTTCAGAAGATGAGAAAACTACTCCCCATATTTATTTTCCTAATTAATTGATTATTAATTATTAGTGAGTTTTTTCGATAAAATATTTTAGCAAAAGCTTTGTAGTTCGGGGAAATTGTATTTTTTTTACTTCGCTTATCTCCACACCAATCCCCTGAAATGCCCTGGTCGCATAATTGCATACCGGCTTACCGTAATCCACTTTCCTCCGAAAATTCTACCTCTTTAAAATTTAATACTTCGTCCCCTGTTTAAATAGTCTCAAGGCCATTTTGTGCCCTGAGTAAAATCCTGTACCGCTCATTCTCCAATATTCGTATAGAAAATCAGTGCCCAATCCGTGATGACCAGCCTCAACCACAAAAGAAGCTATCATGACACGTTTTCTATTAGTGCTGGTTTTCTGCACTTACTTTCTGCCACTCGCGGCCCAACGGCAATGCGTAAGCGGAGCGTATGCAGAGACGATCAAAAGTAAATTTCCGCACGAGCACCATGCGCGTACTCAGTCGGAAAGTACTGATCATGCAAACTACAATGCCCCCGATACTGCAACCATCACCATCCCGGTGGTGATTCATGTTGTTTATTTCACCAACGAGCAAAATATTTCTCTTCAACAGATTCAATCGCAACTCGATGCCTTGAATAAGGATTTCAACGGCCAAACCACCGATCTGCAAAAGATTCCCGCTTATTTCAAGCCCCTCGCAGCCGGAGCGGGCGTTCGTTTTGAGCTTGCCAAAAAAGATCCTCAGGGTTTTTCCACCTCCGGCATCAATCGCATTAAAACTACCAAACGTTATTTCAAAGATGATGACCAGGTAAAGTTTGCCACTTCCTCCGGCGCGGATGCCTGGGATGCTTCAAAATACCTGAACATCTGGGTATGCGACCTTGATCTCAACCTGATGGGCTACGCCAGTTTCCCCGGTGGCCCCGCCGACCGTGATGGTGTGGTGATCGATTACAAAGTTTTCGGTACGGCCCCTTATGTGTCCGGCGCCTACAACAAAGGCAGAACCCTCGTGCATGAACTCGGGCACTGGCTCGGGCTCAAACACCTTTGGGGGGATTACTGGTGTGGTGATGACGGCATAGCGGATACCCCACCTCAACAAAAGGGAAGCCGTGGCTGTCCTTCCGGCGAGATTTTCAGTTGCGGTACTACATCTCACGGTGATATGTACATGAACTTCATGGACTTTACCGATGATGCCTGCATGTACACTTTCACTGCCGGCCAGCGTGCCGCCATGCGCAGCAATTTCAAGCCTGGCGGATATATGTACGCATTGACGCAATCCGATGCCTCCCGCTCCGAAGGGGTAGCAAAGGCGCCATTGCCCGAAACCACTACGGAGCAACAGGTTGTTCCGAGCATTAAGCTTTTCCCGAACCCCGTTCAGGGAAAACTCACACTTGACCTGAAGTCCGAGGTTCCAGGGTATACCACGCTTCAGGTGTTTAACCACATGGGACAGCAAATCTTCCAACAACAGATATCTCAGACAATCACCACAATCAGCACCTCACAATTAAAACCGGGTATTTATTTTGTTCAGTTGAAAGGCAATACCGGTGAGTGGCGTGAGAAGTTCGTGAAAATGTAAGAAGCTTTTGCCGACTTAATTTTCACTGAACAACTTGCCAAAGTCCAAACTGATTTTCAACGAACGATTTTTAACATATTTTGGTTGTAAGTATCAGGCGGAACTCAGTAGTTCCGCCGCTTTTTTTGCGGCAACGGGTGCCAGCGCCACCCCCATACCACTCATACGTACGCAACAAAATACACTTTTGCTTACCTCCCGGATGATGGGCGTTTTCTCCATACCCATCCCCATAATGCCCGCCCAATGGTGCGTAATCTTTGGCATTTCTCCGGGAAGCAAAACCTCCTGGAGGAAACATTCCAGTTTGTGCTGAATGAGGGCGCTGGTTTCCATTTCAGTCGTTTTCTCTCCCTGAAGGTCGGTATTGCGTGCGCCGCCCAGCAATAACCTGTTGTCCAGGTTCCGGAAATAGTAGTAGCCTTCATCAAAATGAAAACTACCTTTTATTTTCAGGTTTTCGATCGGCTCCGTAAGCAATACCTGGCCCCGTGCCGGGATCACATCCAATTCCGGTATAAGCTCTCCGGCAAAAGCATTGTTGCAGATGAGCACCTTTTCAGTGGCAATAGCGCGTCCGCTCAATGCAAACAGAGTGGTGTTGCCTGAAGGTGTTGTTTCCAGGCGTATTGTTTCAAAGCCATTGAGTATCCTGACACCCATGCCCAGCACTTTTTTTAATAGTGCCGCCACCAGTTTTCCGGAATGAAGTTGTCCTTCCAGGGGATTATATATAAGATGGCAGATCTTATTGAATCCAAAATGGGCAACTTGTTCAGGTTGGGAAGAAAACACTTTGTTATTATGGGTAAATACCGACAGGTTCCTGTTCAACTCCGGTAGTAGTTCAATCACCTGTTCCGCCCGTTCTTTTTGTGTATGGTCGAACAGTTCATATCCACCCAGCATTTGGAGATCGATTTCTTCGGCTGAAAATGTGTTGCGGATCAATTCCAGTCCTTTGTAACGCATTTCTGCCAGTTGCCATACTTTTTCGGAACCCATTACGGCGAGGTCGGCCACCAGTTCTCCGGCGCTTCCAAAACAGGCGAAACCTGCGTTGCGCGTACTTGCTCCCGTTGGGATATCCCCACGTTCCACGATGGTAATTTCCAAAGATGGCGCCATCTGTTTAAGGTGCCACGCTGCCCACAATCCATTCAGTCCGCCGCCTATAATTACCACATCCTGCTGCCTGAAAAAAACTTCTTCTTCCCAAATACTCGTCTGCATAATTTCCGCATTTTTTTACCACACAAAAGTCGGGGGAATCCCCCGGATTTTTACCGCAATGGTGTTAATCCCACCTGGTTTTCAGTGTTAACACGGTGTTTGTTCTCCCGAAAACAACGTTGTTTGCCATTGCTGTGTGTTCTTTTCTCTACATTTGCGGGATGAAAAGAATGATCCTTTTATTCACTATTCTTTCCCTGGTGAGCATTCGTTGCGAAACGGCCCAGCAGATTCTTACGGAAATGGAGAAAAGCTCTGGTGGCCTTACCACGCAAGAGGTAACTGCCGGGTTAAAGCAGGCGCTTACGATCGGGGCGGAGAACTCAGGAAACCTGTTGTCGGCTACTGATGGGTTCTTTAAAAATGCCGCTATTAAGATTCTATTGCCTGAAGAAGCACAGAAAGTAGAAAAAACACTGCGTGATCTGGGCATGTCATCGCTGGTGGATAAAGCTATTCTTTCCCTGAACCGTGCGGCAGAGGATGCTGCAACCAAAGCTGCGCCGATTTTCCGGGATGCGATTCTGCAAATGTCTATCCAGGATGCCATGGGCATTTTAAAAGGAGGCGATTTTGCCGCTACGAATTACCTGAAAGGGAAAACCACAGCAGCGCTCACTGCCGCGTTCAAACCCGTCATTGAAAATTCACTGAGCAAGGTGAATGCGACAAAATATTGGGGCGATGTTTTTAACACCTATAATAAGTTTTCAACCACGAAAATAAACCCGGATCTTTCCGGCTATGTAACAGAACGTGCGTTGAATGGTATTTTTCACCAGGTTTCGCTGGAAGAGCAGAAAATCCGCCGTGATCCGCTGGCACGTACCACGGAGCTGCTGAAAAAGGTTTTCGGCAGGGCATCCTAACAACTTTTGGGGGTTTGGTGCTTTACCAATATTTTTGCGACTTTAATTAACACATATAACGCTGAAGATTCATGAGAACTGTCACTTTACGGGAAGCTTTGCGCGAGGCGATGAGTGAGGAAATGAGAAGAGATGAGCGGGTGTTCCTGATGGGAGAAGAAGTAGCTGAATACAATGGAGCTTATAAAGTAAGCCAGGGTATGCTGGCTGAATTTGGCCCTAAAAGGGTGATCGATACACCGATCTCTGAACTCGGGTTTGCCGCAGTTGGTGTAGGTGCCGCACAAAATGGGCTTCGTCCGATCGTGGAATTCATGACTTGGAACTTCGCCGCACTGGCGCTCGACCAGATTCTGAATACCGCTTCAAAAATGCTGGCCATGAGTGGCGGGCAGGTAGGTTGTCCCATTGTTTTCCGTGGACCCAACGGTTCTGCAGGACAATTAGGCGCACAGCACTCCACCGCTTTTGAAGCGTTGTACGCTAATATTCCGGGATTGAAAGTGATCTCTGTTTCAACACCCTACGATGCAAAAGGATTGATGAAATCGGCTATCCGTGATGACGATCCTGTAATGATCATGGAAGCAGAACAGGCTTATGGTGATAAAGAAGAAATTCCTGACGAAGAATACCTGATCCCCATCGGAAAGGCTGATATCAAAAAGGCCGGTAAAGATGTGACGATCGTTTCTTTCAATAAAATGATGAAGGTGGCACTGGGTGCCGCTGCCGAACTTGAAAAAGAAGGCATCAGCGCTGAAGTGATCGACCTGCGTACCATTCGTCCGCTCGACTGGTTCACCATCCTCGAGAGCGTGAAGAAAACCAACCGCCTGGTGATAGTGGAAGAACAGTGGCCTTTCGCTTCCGTTTCTTCTGAAATTACCTACCGCATTCAGAAAGAAGGATTCGACTACCTCGATGCCCCAATCCGCCGTATTACCTGCGCCGATGCGCCGATGCACTACGCGCCCAACCTGGTGGCCGGTTATCTCCCGGACGTGCCAAGAACAGTGAAGTTGGTGAAAGAAGTAATGTACATGAAGAAATAAATACAAAGCCCCTGAATAAGGGGCTTTTTTAATGTTGCAAAATGTTAGGGAGGTTGTTTATCTCCTGCTTGAGGAGTTGGAAAGCAGGGCCCGAACATTGCATTGGAATCGTTATATCTTTGACTTCATGAAAAAAACTTTTTTCTGTGTACTCCTGCTGATTTTCTTTCACCATGTATTCGCTCAAAAAGATTCAGTAAAACTGCTTGAACATATTGAGGTTCGTGCGTTCAATCTCTTACAACCTGCTTTTTCATTGCCCGCAACCGTTTCAGTAATCAATGAAGAAACGAAGGCGCGGTTCGGCGTGCCATCATTGGTTCCCATCTTGAATGCTGTGGCAGGTGTACGGATGGAAGAACGTACCCCAGGCAGTTACAGGCTCTCCATTCGCGGAAGTTTATTGCGCTCCCCGTTCGGTGTCCGGAATATTAAAATGTACTGGAACGGGCTTCCGTTTACAGATGCGGGAGGGAATACCTATTTCAACCTGATCGACAGAAATTCACTGAGTGGTATGGAAATTCTGAAAGGCCCGGGAGGAAGTTTATATGGATCTGGCACTGGTGGTGTGGTACTTATGGAAGACAGGATCGGAAATGAGTCCGGTTACGCGACTGTTACTGGTGGAAGCTATGGCAGTTTTTCAATAGGGGCGGGAAAGGAATTCCATAAAGGAAACAATGGTTTTAAAGTGATGGCGCAACACCGGCAGGCCGATGGATACCGCGATCACAGCAGGATGCGGAGGTCGAATCTTCAATTGCAGGGGATGCACGAACAGGGAAA
>CAMLPA010000137.1 GCA_946481605.1 uncultured Flavihumibacter sp.
TTGCGGGCATCGGTCATGTCGGTCCAGGAGTGGGGCAACGAGCCCATCCAGGTGGCTTTGGAATTTTTGATATCCAGCCGGAACGGCGCATAGGTATCACCGTTTTTATTTTGCTGGAACCATACCGGGAGACCGTTAGGTAAACGGAGGGCACGCGGATCATTGAAGCCGCGTACCCCTTTCAGTCGTCCATAGCAATGATCGAAGGAGCGGTTTTCCTGCATCAGGAACACCACATGCTCGGCGTCCATGAACGTGGTACCGGGATCGGCGCTGATGGCCATGGCCCGTTGAATGGAAGCGGGCAGCAGTTGTGCCATACCTGTTGCGCCGGCCAGCATGGTAGCTTTTTTGATGAAGTCTCTCCTTGAATCCTGCATGGTGCTGAAGCTTATAATTTGTGTCGCAATGTTACTGAACTTTGGTTATTTCACCCACCAGGTGGCTTTATTGATCTCGTCGTTGCCTTCTCCGAACTGGGTTTTGATGGCGGCACCTACGTTCTTTGCGTTGAAATTGTATTCCGACTGCGGGTAAATCCACCTGAAAGGAATGGTTACGCCGGAAGGCCTGCGGAAAGCGGGATACCCGGTGCGGAGGTGCTCGCGGAAAGCGGTCCAGCCGTTCTGGAAGAAAGATTCAATGTACTTTTCCGTGATAATCATTTCAATCCTTTCTTCATCGGTGGTGGCGTTCGCGAAATTATTTTCAGCGAAGGAAAGGTAGAGGTTGGCGGCATCTTCGCTTACATGAGCATTCAAACCTTTGGCATAAGTTTCATAGAATTTAAAAGAACCTTTTACGCCCTGGTTAAAGAAGGAACCGGCATTACCATCAATCCAGCCGCGAACAGCGGCTTCGGCCAGGATGAGTTGCTGTTCGGCATAACTCACCAATACACGCGGTTCGGTAGTGGGATCCTGGTAGTAACGCTCCTTCACTTTGGATGTTTTACCGGCAGCGGCTTTCAGGTTCACCTGCGCGTAAGGTGCGGCGGGATCGCCTCCTTCGTAGGAAGTGAAATCACTTTCCGGTTTGCCTGCTTCCTTGCCCAGTTTGGTTTGGGTAGAGAAGATGAACAGGCGCGGATCCTTTTTGTCCTGGAGGAGTTTGATAAAAGTAGAATCCATGTACATGCCGGAGCCGAAACCACTGGAGTTGAATTCAGGATAGCGGTTGTCCTGCTGATCACGGAACACAAGCTGGCCATTATCAATCGTACCGGAAAGCAGCGGCTGGGTCTGGTAGATATTCTTGAAAGAAGAAACGATATTCAGATCGGCTTCGCCGGTTCTTTTGGAGAGCGAAAGCAATACTTTCAGGCGGAAGCTGTTTACCAGTTTTCTCCATTGCGCCACACTTCCACCGTAAATGATATCGCCGTTAATGATGGTGTTTTCTTTAGAAAGAATATCATTCGCTTCTTCCAGTTCTTTCAATACGCCTTTCAATACTGTTTTCTGATCGTCGTATACCGGGGCGAAATAAGGCTCCGTGGCAGATTCCGCCTGCAGCGCCTGGGTATAAGGCACGTCCCCGAAAGTAAGCGTGAGGTTATAGAAATAGTAAGCGCGGAAAAATTTAGCCAGTGCCGAATAAGATGGAACACCGATGCGGATGGCTTCTTCATTCATTTTGGTGATATCGCGGAGCCTGCCGTAGGCGCTGAAATCGCCGCGTCCCCATTTGTAATACTGCGCGGTGTTTTCACCATCGGTTTGCACCAGCATTTTCGTAGCGTACAGCGGTGTTGTTCCACCGAAATCACGGAACGCTTCCCACTCAATTTTGGTGAGTTGCAACTGCGGGTGGGTGGTAGTGGCGCGGTTGGGATCGGTATTCATTTCAGAGAAATCCTTGCAGGAAAAGAGCAGGCTCATTCCGGCGATCAGTCCTATATGGAGTGTTTTTTTCAACATGATTACAGGTTAATTCAGTTAGAGTTTAACATTGATGGAGAAGCCTACATAACGGGCGGAAGGATCCTGGAGGTTGTCGTCGTTGCCGTAGTCGGGATCCAGGTAAGGCACTTTCTTCCACATGAGGAGGTTGTAGCCGTAGAGGGAAAGATCAACCCCTTTCAGACTGCCCAGTTTCACCAATTTGGTAAGATCGTATCCGATAGAAAGTCTTCTCAGTTTGAAGAAAGAGCGGTCGAAGATGTTCGCGAATTTCTCGCTTTCCTGTTCGGTTACCCTTGCCTGGTAGGGATATACCTGCGACCAGGTTTGCCAGTTCACCGCACGGGTATTGGGTTTGTAGGTACGGGTATCGGAGAGCACGTTTCCGTTCACATCTCTTTGCAGTGCACCACCTGTTACTACAACGCCTTGCGGAACATATACCGGTTGACCGGCAGCGTATTCAGCATCGCGGTATTCCACGGAGGACGGGTGTTTTCCGCCCCACCACATTTTTTCGATGGTCACGGAGCGGAGCAGGCCACCCCAGGCACCGTCGATGTCCAGGTTCACGGTGAAGTTTCCGATCTTGAAGCTGTTCTGCATACCCAGTCTCCAGTTCGGATCCAGGTTGCCTACGTTTTTCACAAATGGGTCTTTGATAGGCAGACCAGTATTGCCGTCCAGGATCACTTCTCCTGTAGCACTTTTCTGCCAAACCGTATTGTAGTAAGCATCAGCGCGGTCGCCCACTACAAAGTTGCCATACTTCGCCTGGTTGTTGTAAATCTCAGTGAGTTTGCGCACGGAACGGCTCCAGTTCAGGCCCATATTCCAGGAGAAATTCTTCTGAAGGATGGGTTTAATGCGGGCCACTACTTCAAAACCATTGGTCGTATATTGGTTGCCGTTTACTTTTCTGGAATTGAACCCTGAAGCTTCTGATACAGAAAGGTCAATAATCTGGTTTTCATCTACAATATTGTAATAAGTGGCTTCCAAGGAGAACCTGTTCTTCAGGAAAGAAGTAGCCAATCCAAATTCATACGAAGTGGATTTCTCCGGTTTGATATCCGGATTGATGAGGGAAGCCGGATAATACACTGAAGGTGTACTTCCGTAAGTAACGCCTTTATAATAAGTGGAGGCGATGCTGTAAGGAGAAAGATCGCTGGAAACTTCAGCCCATGATCCGCTGAGTTTCAGGTAATCCACCGCCGAAGGGAGATTCAGGTATTCTGAAACGATGGTACTGAGGGAAACGGAGGGATAGAAATAAGAATTGTTTTTGGAAGGAAGTGTGGACGACCAGTCGTTCCTTGCCGAAAAGTTCAGGTACACCGCACGGTACAGATCGAGGTTGGCCGAAGCGTAAATACTATTGATGGCTTTCTCTTCGAGGTAATTCGTGGCCTGAACAGGGCCTTGTGTATTGTTCAGACTATACACAAACGGCACGATCAACCCATCGGAAGAAGCGTATTCCTCCTGGTAATTACGGTAGAAAGTAGAAGCGCCCGCATTGATCCCGAATTGGATATTGTCGCTGATCTCTTTGTTGTAAGCGGCCAGGAAATCCCCATCCAGGTTGATCTGCGAGCGGTTCCACATTTTGTAATCGCCGTTCCTTGAATCGCCGTAGTTCATGTACGACTTCGGACTCTTCATGTCTTCAAAAGAAGACCGTTCACGGGCGTTCCCGCGTACCTGCAAAGTAAGGTCAGGCATCACTTCCCAGGCCAGTTTCAGTTGACCGTTCAGTGTGTTCCTGTTCTGCTTCTGCTCCAGCTCATAAGTTGCGAAGTAAGGGTTATTGTACCAGGCATAGTTGTAATTGGCCTGGCGGTAACCTTCCATTCCCGGAACATACATGTGTTCTTTCAACTCTTTGCCGTTCACATCATCTCCCATCCAGATTAGGATGGTGTACATGTGGTTCTTCGGACCGTACCCATAACGGGGATAGTTAGGCGAAAACACTTTGTTGTAGGAAAGTCCGGCATCAATAGTTACATTCTTCGCGAGTTCATAAGTAGCATTGAAAGTAAGTCCGCCGGTATTCAAGGAAGTATTGGGCACCTGTCCGCGCTGGTAAGCCTGTTTGCCTGAAAAATAGAATTGTCCTTTTTCCCCTTTGTAAGCGGCGGAGAAAGTATTCTCGGTCACGAACCCGGTGCGGAGAAAATCGTTCAGGTTATCGTGCCGCACCCAGTCGATGGGCACACGTTCATATTTGGATTTATCGTTGTACACAGTTCCGCGCACATCGCCCCACCAGGGAATTTCTTCACCGGTTTGTTTGTTGCGGATAGGACTGTTCCACTGGGCCACTTTAATACCGGTACCGAATTTCGGTCCCCAGATCATGTCTCCATCGGAGATACCACCATCGGAACCGTCCCAGAATTCATATTTACCATTGGAGCCGTTGCCATATTCCGTTTGTGTTTCAGGGAATACGGTGAAACCAGCGGTAACCATGTTGTTGGTGCCCACATTAAAGTTCCAGCCGCTTTTCGAAGCTTTCTTCGTAGTGATGAGGATGGCGCCGTTCTTACCGCGGGAGCCATAAAGTGCTGCGGCGGTGGTACCTTTCAGCACGTTGATGTTCGCGATGTCTTCACCGGAAACATCATAAAAATCTGTTTCAACGGGCACACCATCAATAACGATCAACGGACTTTTCCCGCGGAGGGAGAAACCGGGGGTCTGGAAAAGGCCGGTTGGGTTGGTCACCGTTAAACCCGCAACCTGTCCGGATAAAGCGGAGCCGATATTCAATGTTTTAGATTCAGCCAGCACATCGGTATTAACTTCCTGTGTGGCATAACCGAGTTTTCTTTTCTGCTGTTTTATGCCGATGGCCGTTACCACCACTTCATTCAACCTGGCGGCATCCGGAAGCATCATGATTTCGATGTTCCTTCTGCCGTTCACCTGCTCTTCCTTCGTACCAAACCCGATCATGGAAAAAACGAGTGTGGCGTTCTCGCTGGCATTGATGCTGAAAGCACCACTGGCGCCGGTAACTGTTGTAAGCGGACTACCTTTTACGGCAACGGAAACACCTTGTAAGGGTGCGCCCGAACTGTCTCTTACGATACCCGTGATGGTTTGTTGCTGGAAATAGGAGAACAAGGTTTTTTCACCTGAAAGATCCCCGGCATACGAACCGGTACAGGCAAAACTTGCCACGGCCGCAAAGGTGCAGCCACGCAGGAAATTCTTCATGAAATGGTTGTTTAGTGTTGTGGCCGCAAACCTAGCGGTCTCCTTTTAACAGATTGTTAAATAGAGTTTACCAAATCATGAATAGAAAATAATACCGATATGAAAACGTTCCGCAAACGTTTGTGTATGCGCGTTAGTGTTAGTTCAGCAGATCAGATCAGCTTTACGCCAACTTTATCCAGCTCCATATATTTCTGCTCATCGAATACATAGTAGAAGGCACCTTTGCGGGATGATTCTTTTTCCTTCTCATTCAGTTTATTCAGGATTTGCAGGGAGAGCATCTTTTTCGAGAAGTTCCTTTTGTCCAGTGGGGATTCGTAGATCGCTTCGTATAAGGATTGCAGTTGGGGAAGGGTGAATTTCTGCGGGAGCAGTTCAAATCCGATGGGGTGGTTCATGACCTTCTGGCGAAGGCGTTCCTTGGCCATGCGGATCATTTTTTTGTGGTCGAAGATAACAGGTGGTACTTTTTTAAGGTCGAACCACTTGGCGTTGTGGGTGTTCATCAGTTCTTCGGAGTAGTCTTCCAGGCGGATGAGCGCGTAGTAGGCGATGGAGAGTACACGGCTGCCGGGATCCCGGTCGGTATCGCCGAAGCAGTGTAGTTGTTCCATGTAAATGCGGTCGAGACCGGTGAGTTCGTAAAGAATCCTGCGGGCGGCATCGTCCACCCCTTCGGCTTTGTTTACGAAACCTCCCATGAGCGACCATTTGCCGAGCTCCGGCTCAAAACCCCGCTTAATGAGCAGGGCTTTGAGCCGGTTTCCGTCGAAACCAAATATGATACAATCTATCGCTACAAGCAGCCGGTCGTATTGTTGGTACTCAGCAATCATTATTTCTGTGTTATTTCTGCCCGAAAATAACAACCTGTTTCAATATATCAAATTCAATACTTATTCGATCCTTACCAGAATTTCGCATAAAGGGCTGCGAGGATCAGGAAGGTAATGATAATAAGCACGATGGTGGAGGTTTCCACTTTGAACATGCCTTTGTCCAGGATGAACGCTTTCGGGTTCACTTTCGGACCTGCCAGGCTCATGCCAATCATCAGTACCATGGTAAAGAAGAAGGACCAGCCCATACAGATGAGGAAAGGAATTTCGTATCCGCCTTTTCCGTTGGGGAACGCGGTGTACAACAGTGTTTCGTTACCGAAGAGGCCCGGCGCGTAGTTGTTGAACAATACGGAAAGCAGGAACCCGGCAATCACACCGGCAATAGCGGCAGCACCTGTGGTACGTTTCCAGAACATACCGAGGATGAACATGGCGAATACGCCCGGGCTGATAAAGCCGGTGTATTTCTGGATAAAGGTGAATCCACCTTCCCCGCCGATGCCCAGGATATCGTCCCAGGTAAACAGCACCGCGATCAGCATGGAAATAGCCACCGTAACGCGTCCCACCCAAACCAGTTTTTTCTCGCTGGATTGCTTACCCATGTATTTCTGGTAGATATCCAGGGTGAAGATGGTAGAAATACTGTTCAGTTTTCCCGCCAGCGAAGCCACGATGGCAGCAGTGAGTGCCGCGATGGAAAGGCCTTTCAGTCCGTTTGGCAGGTAACCCAGGATCGCGGAATACGCGCCGTCCTTACCACCTGTAAGTTCTGGAAGATGTCCGTTTTTGTGCAGTACATACGCGGCGATACCGGGGAGCATCACGATGATGGGCATCATCAGTTTCAGCATACCCGCGAAGAGGATACCGGTACGTGCGGTTTTGAGGTCCGCGCCCAGCGCGCGCTGGGTGATGTACTGGTTACAGCCCCAGTAGTTCAGGTTCACGATCCACTGACCGGCGAGGTACATGGCGATACCGGGCAACACGAGGTATTTGTTGATGTATTCCTGTGGTGCGTCGGGACCTGGTTTTTCCAGGATCATCTTGAAGTGATCGGGTGCGTCTTTCATCAAAGCGCCGAAACCGGCGATGGCATCTTTACCCAGACCGAACTTCTCACTCACCAAAGTGAGCGCCATATACGTTGTGGCCAGTCCGCCGATGATGAGTACAGCCACCTGGATCACATCGGTATAACCAATCACCTTCATCCCACCGAGGGTGATGAAGATGGAGAAGATGGCGAGACCGAGCATGATGGTATGCAGGTATTCACCACCTGCCAGTCCGTTGATGGCCAGGGCGCCGAGGTACAAAATTGAAGTGAGGTTCACGAATACATACAGGAAAAGCCAGAAGATGGCCATGATCATGGCCACTGTTTCGTTGTAGCGCCGCGTCAGGAACTGCGGCATCGTGAATATCTTGTTTTTGAGGTAGATGGGGATGAACCATACCGCGATGATGATGAGGGCTATGGCGGCCACCCATTCGTATGCGGCTACGGCGATGCCTACAAAGAAGCCTTCACCACTCATACCGATGAACTGTTCGGCGGAGATGTTGGAAGCGATCAGCGAAGCGCCGATGGCCCACCAGGTAAGGGAACCTTCCGCCAGGAAATAGTCTTTGGTGCTGGCCTGTTCATGTTTTTTCTTCCGGTAGATCCATATCCCATAAGAGGCTACGATCACGAAGTAGATCACGAAAACCAGGTAATCCGAGAAAATGAGTCCATTTTTCATCTGGAAGCAATTGTTGTTTGGTTTAAGATAAAAAAATCAGCGCCGCCGAACGGCAGCGCCAATTTAACGATTACTCATATCAACCGTGCCGGAAACTTGCATCGTTCCAACGCAGCTCGTTTTTAAAGTCGTAGAGATTGGTGTTCTTGCCGATCAGCACGAATTCGATGCCGGCCATTTCGGCGAAGTCCTGCATTTGTTCGGCGCTCAGGTTCTGGCTGTAGCCGGTGTGGTGCGCGCCGCCGGCCAGTATCCAGGC
>CAMLPA010000138.1 GCA_946481605.1 uncultured Flavihumibacter sp.
CCACCGGAGGTGGATGTCCCTTCCAGGCGAAGTTCAGCGAAGGTGGCTATACCAGTTACACAGAAAAAATAGATGCCCACAAAATCAGGGAGCGGAGTGAAAGTTTCTTCGACCACTTCAGTCAGGCTACTTTATTTTATAATAGCCAGTCTGAGCCGGAAAAGAACCATATCGTAGATGCCTTTCGCTTCGAACTGGGCAAAGTAACCAACCCGGAAATACGGCAACGCATGCTGGGCATCATCCGCAATATAGATAAGAACCTGGCGACCCAGGTAGCCTACGGGCTAGGACTGGATGTACCCATCATCCCATTGGAAGAAATGAACAAAAGTGTTCCCGCCGATGGTGATCCCGCCGACTATCAACCCATACTGACGGAAGGTAAGCTGGCGTCATCCAGGTTCCTCAGTATGCAAAACACCATCAAAGACTCCATCGCCACAAGAAAGATTGCCATACTCGCTGCAGATGGTGTGGAAGAATTTTCTGTCACGCAAATGAAAGAACTTCTGGAAGGCGCTGGTGCCGTAGTGGAAGTGGTAGCGCCCCGGCTGGGCCATATCAAAGCCTGGAACGAACAGGAAATTTTGGTGGATAAAAGTCTGCTCACCGCCAGTTCCGTTTTTTACGATGCGGTTTACGTTCCCGCAGGCACCAATTCCATTGCAACACTTGCCGCGGACGGTGACGCAGTGCATTTCCTGAACGAAGCTTACCGGCATTGCAAAGCGATTGCCTGCGATGAAGACGGCATTGAACTTTTGCGGCATACTTATTTCGCGCATGTGCTGCCGGCAGGAGAAACAAAAAACGCAGTGGCTGATCCGGGGGTGATCATCGGGAATAAGCTGGCGGATTTGGCGAAGCGGTTTATTGAAGCAGTGGCGATGCATAGGTTTTGGGAGCGGGAGAAGCCGAGGAAGGTGCCGGCGTAGGTTTCGGGTGAAGGAAAATTTCACGCAAAGACGCGAGGGAGCAAGGACGCAAGGCGTTAATTGATTGGCGGGAGTTTCTTTTGGAGAGATTTTTTAATTTCTCGCTACGGCGCAACGCCAGAGGATGACTTTGTGGGTATCGCCTCACCCCAACCCCTCTCCCACGGGAGAGGGGCTTGTTCATCCATTTCCATAAGTAACGTATTTGTTATAAGTTTTTCCTTATCCATTTGCATACTCCGACTATCAAATTCATGCTATCCAAAAGCTAATCATTCAACTTGGCTTAGATGATAAAAAGCAATCTATGATTCCTGCCCCTCTCAGAAACTCCCGCCAACCAACGAAGGCCTTGCGTTGCGCCGTAGCGAGAAATAACACTCCTTCGCAACGAACCAAATCGAACACAAACAACGCCTTGCGTCCTTGCTCCTTTGCGTCTTGGCGTGAAAAAAAACAATCGCGTGAAAAAACATCATTCTTTCTTCCCCGAACTTTCCCACGGAATAATAGAAATAGTCCCATCCCGCTCCAGCACTGCGAACTTCACCTGCCCGATGTGTTCTAACCCCTGGTGAATGCGCGCTGCTTCCATCACGTCATCTACTTCAACCCCCACTTTCTCCATGCGTTTTTTCAGCACTTTACCGTGCTCCACCAGAATTAGTGGAAGCCCATCCACCGCGCGATCGAACAGAACAGATTTCCCTTTCAACAAAGAGATGAGCAAATCTATGCCTACCAGGGCAATAATGACCACCAGGGCGTTCGTCATGGAATAATCTTCTCCCAGCAAAGCCTGCTGCGTACATTCTCCGATGATGAGCAGGAGTACGAAATCGAATGTGGTGATTTGCGAGAGGGTGCGCTTCCCCATCACCCGGAAGATGACGAGGAGAAAGAGATAGATTACGGCACCACGAAGTACGGGGTTCATCATGGGTAAATAAATTGAGGAAGTGATAAAAGACGGTCATTCACGTACAAGGCGAGTGTATTGCCACCCGGCTCCTCAGCCTTCAAACGCAGTGTAACCTGTTTTACTTTTCCGGAAAAAACATACAGCATGCGGCCTTTTTTTGTAAACATTGTATCCGGGTGCGGGTGAATGTTCATGAAGGTATATGCCGGTCCGGATGCGGCATCGGCACCTATTAAAGTAATGTTACCGGTTCCTTTTACCTGCACTACCTGTTCTGCGCCTATCCTGGCGTATCGCTCGTAAATAACTTTCAGCCCGTTGTTTACCTTGTATTCAGCAGTGGCCAGTTCTCCATTGCCGAACAGGCCAATGGCGCCGCACACAAGCAAAGCCAGGATCACCACTTTCATGAAAGCCTGAATCCGCCAACCGGTTCGTTGAAGCGGGATAGCTTCCTCCAGTTGAAGCGCGCCTTTATTGACATTTTCGATTTGCATGGTAGTTTTCTTTAAAGCAGTGTTTCAATTCACATGCCCGGCTTTAGTGGAACAGGGTTTGCATTTTAAATTCATTAACTTTAAAACAAATTCAAAATGAGTACACTAGCTACGGTTGAAGCATTCGCAAGGTCGGCACACGAAGGGCAGCGCAGGAAGTATGCCAACGAACCGTACATCAACCATCCGGTTCGTGTGATGCAGATTTGTGCCGAATATGTAACCGATGAAGTAGTGCTGGAAGCAGCGCTTTTACATGATGTGATTGAAGACACGGAAGTGTCTGCCAATATGCTTTTTAAATTTCTTCAAACCCTGCATCCGGGTCCGGAAGCGGTGAAAGTGCTGAAATTAGTGCAGGAATTGACGGATGAATATGTATCTGCAAAATATCCGGGCTGGAACAGAGTGAAAAGGAAAAAGCTGGAAGTATTGCGATTGTCGAAGATTTCGCCTGCGGCACAAACCATTAAGTATGCCGACATCCTTGACAACAGCACAGACATTGTGCACAGTGGATCCGATTTCGCACCGCGTTACCTGCTGGAAGCGGAGGACATATTGCTTAACCTTCCAAAAGGCCATCCCGATTTGTACCAAAGAACATTGGAAACGGTAAGATTGTGCAGGAAGCAATGCGCTTCACGTCCTGCCGGCACCACACATTAAAAAGTAAAAAGGGCGGAAACCCAATGGCTCCCACCCTTCTACAAATCACCACAAAACTGCGTTATTACCTCACCAGACTTGTATCTGTGGGCCAACGTGAGGTATCTCTCCGCAACGTGTCGGTTTTTCCCCTTTTCCCCTTTTTCTTTGTTGTATCTTTTTTAGGAACCGTATCCGTTATGACCAGGTCCTGCTCATCCGATGCTGAACCGGATGGTTGTGAAGTTTGAGCGAGGGCCACCATACCGAAGCTGATCCCCGCCACCAATAGTAATTGTTTCATAATCGCGTGTTTTTATTTGTATTCCTGTTGATATTATTGCATAGCATCCTGCTGATCGTGGCCATGGGTTTTCACAATCTTATTGTAAATACCCATGAGCAGGAATGGAGCAGCCCATTGCCCCACGAACAGGCTCGCGTGTTTTCTGCCCATACACTTTAAGGCGGCGGAAACCACCATCGCGCCCACGGATGCCCATAAATAAACATCAGATGGCACTCTTGATGTTTTGTCTTCTATCGCTTCCGCGACCTTTCCTTCGGATCCGAATTCAGTATTCATAGTATTTTTTCTTTTTGTGTGAAGAATGATGTGATATACATCTTTCAACTTTCCTGCCATGCCTTTTAAGTGAAGTTGAGCGGGTATTCTGTGCAAATGCTACACAGCAACGGAAATTCCTGCACAAAAAAGATTGCAGGCACCATTTTTTGAATATTTTCTGAAACAGATTGTTCATGCATACACCACTGGCTTATCATGCTTCACATGAGCAGTTTCCACCTTCTCAACTGCTGCGTTGGGCCGTACGTGCGGAGGCTGCAGGCTTCGATGCCATTCATTGTTCCGATCATTTTTTCCCCTGGACCAACGTACAGGGTCAGAGTGGTTTTTCCTTTTCGTGGTTAGGCGCTGCCATGCAGGCCACAAAACTGCCTTTCAGTGTAATATGCGCCCCGGGCGGAAGGTACCATCCTGCAATGATCGCGCAGGCCACTGCTACTTTGTGTGAACTGTTCCCCGGAAGGTTTTCTATTGAATTGGGGAGCGGAGAAGCGCTGAACGAAGCGGTGGTTGGAAAATGGCCTTCAAAAGCAACCAGGAACACACGGCTACAACTATGCGAACAAGCCATCCGATTGTTGCTGGAAGGAAGAGAAATCACAATGGAAGGATTAGTGGAAATGAACAGGGCAAAATTGTTTACACTTCCCAAAGAAAGACCGCCCATATTCATCGCCGCGGTATCGGAAGAAACAGCGGCCAGGGTCAGCGACTGGAGCGAAGGATTGCTCACCACCGCTTCAACGCCGGAAGAAGCGGACCGTAAGATCAAAGCCTATGCAGGTGATGACGATTCCCGCCCGGTATTGCTGCAATATTCGTTTTCCTTTGCCCCCACGAAAGAAGAAGCCCTGGAAAGCGCCTACCAGTATTGGAAAACAATGTTGCTGGAACCTGAACAACTCGCTGAGCTGAAGCGCCCAGAACAGTTTGAAGCCGCAACCGCACACATCACCAGGGAAGACATGTCGGGCAAGGTGCCGCTGTTCACTTCATGGACAGAACTGGAGGCGGCATTAAAAAAATTCGAACACCCCAATGTGAGGAGAATAATTCTACACAACCTGCACCACGATCACGATTACCTGTTCGATGCTTTTAAAAGAAAAGTATAAGTTACATTTCAATGATACTGTACGGTTCCTCCATCAGCAGCATATCTTTCGTAAGCAGACCAAAAGCATACCATAACACCGCGGCAAAAATCAGGTGCGCAATGAACAAATGAAAGAGGTATTTCTTCAGGTTGATCCGAACGGCGAACGGGTGAAAGAAAAAGAATATCCGCCACACCACAATGCCCGCAATGCCAATAATAATTCCATAAACGAACATCGATTCCACAGATAAATCCAGCCATTCTCTGCGCCATGAAAACAGGAACGCCAGCGCAAAAAGGGCGCCGGTAAAATAATGCATCAATGTTCCGACGATCCTGGTTCGAAGAGAATAATCCATCAGATTTCCCGCAGTACTTTTCTCGCTGAACATACTCCCCAGGATAAACGGAATCCGGTATTCCTTCCCGCTGAACAGCGCAACAATGAACATATAAAAAGACATTACGGCGGTGGCGGCAACGGAAGCTGCTAATACTGGAGCAATGAACATAGCTTTTCACGTATCCGTTCAATATGCGGACCATTGGTTTTGAAGCATTTTATATACACCTCCGGGAAAAACCTTCACAAATGAACCGGTTTAACCTGTCTCCGAAATTTGCATATATCCTTTTAAAACATCCGAAATGGTAATCATGATAATCGCCACGTTTATTGTACTGCTGCTCATCGGTACTTATATCGCCATGCAGGGCAGGAAAAAGACAAGAGATGATTAACCATTATTTCAATCAAATTAAACACCCAATCATGTTATTACACACATCACCCAAAAAAGAAACAGGCATCAATATGCCGCCGAAAGAAGAAGTGATCCGCGACAGGGCCGATCTCTACGCACAAAAGGGGCCGAAGAAAAATCCAGAAGACATGGACGCCGAAGTAACGGATGAAGACATCGCCGCGCTTGGAAACCCCGATCAGGACAACGATGGCAACGACGACGAACTTTTTGATGAATCCCAACTTGACGACACGGATGACGACGGTGATCCGCTGAACGAAGGCGACACCACTTCCGACGGCGCGGAACTGGACATTCCCGGAGATGACGATGATGATGAAACCGATGAAGAAAATGATTATTACAGTATTGGAGAAGAAGAAGAAGAAGAACCGTTGCCGTAATACACCATTAATTTATTTACCATGAAATCAATAGCCATTATTTTTCTATGCCTGGGTTTGCTCGCCTGCGGAAACGCCGGCGACGATAAAGCTGAACAGGACAGTACACGTATTCAAATGCACGCGGACTCCTCCGGAGGATTTCCAAACAGCAACGATACAACCCCGCTTTCGGTAGATACCGTGGCGAGAAAGGATACAGCTCAACCTGGTTCAATGCGTTGATCAGGCTTTCATCCTTCAATTTAAATCCATGAAACAAAAACCATCAAGAAAAGACGACCTTATTAAAGAGGAAGAGCATAAAAAGTCCGCCGAACAACATCCGGAAGCCTGGCACGAAAAATCCAACTTCGGAAGACGTGACGATTATACCAACGAATCTTCCTATCAGAAAAAGAAGAACAAATATTACAAAGAAAAACCCCCGCACCGTTAAGCGGGGGTTTTCGCCTGCATTATTTCCAGTAACCGCTCCAATAATGTATGCGCGTAATAAGCCTGTATCGCGGCAGGTGCTCCTTCCTTGCCGGTTAACATACCGGAGCCCATTAACTGCTGCCGGTACACGATGGCGTAATAGGCAAACAGCCGGTTTTCCGACTCAGGTACCGGCGCGGCATATCCCGTTATACCGATACCCCAGGTGGCATCAAAAACATGGGCCACCTCAGCGGCCATTTCCACGGCAACGCGTTCTGAAACACAATTCACCCTCGTGGCATGCACGGGATCCACTTTCAGGTGTTTTGTTTTTTGGTCCAGGTTATACGTTGTAATGCCGCCATTAAAAACAAGGGAAGCTTCCGGCATGCATGATAAATTAAATTGGAGCAATCCTGCCGTTACACTTTCCGCAGCAGCAATGGTTTCTTTACCGTTCTTTAACCACTGCGCCAACATTTTCACCATAGCCTTATCGGGTTCAATACTGTTCATTGTAACTACGCTATTTTAATCTTCCAGTTGAATAATAATTCCGAGGTCGCCATCCAAACCGATACTATTGCTGACCTTCACGCCATTCCATTCCGGAATGGTGGCGCACACCACTTCTCCTTTAAAAGGGAAATGCGCCGGAACGAACCAGGCGGGTGCATGCGTCATATTGAGCACAATGAGGAAGCCGGGGTTACCTGGCATTTTCCTGGTGAATGCCATAATACCGCGGTCGGCATATACAGGATCATAATCACCTGCATGCAAGGCGGGTTCTGCTTTCCTGAGCTGTATCAGGTGTTTGTAAAGTGACAGCATAGCATAAGGATCATCCTGTTGAACGGCCACATTACACCGTTGCCAGGAGCGCTCCACCGGCAGCCAAGGGCGCACACCTGAAAATCCCGCATAAGCAGACGTATCCCATTGCATGGGCGTACGTGCCGGGTCACGGCTCAGGTGAAGACCAGGCATATTGAGCCCCTGCGGGTCCTTCACTTCTTCCGGAGGAATGGCCACACTGCGCATACCGATCTCATCGCCATAATACACCGTGGGTGTTCCGCGAAGCGTGAACAAAAGCATGGCGGCTACCCTTGCCTGTTGTATTCCGGTACGGCTCGCCACCCGGTGGTTATCGTGGTTGCCCAGTACCCAGTTTGGCCATGCGTCGGCAGGTAGGAGCCCTTCGTATTCGTCCACACAGGCAGCTATCGTTTTGGCATCCCAGGGCAGGGTGATCAACTGGAAATTAAAGGGCAGGTGCGCGCCTTCATTGTTTTTGCCATAATACAACACCAGGTCATGCAGGGGGAGGTACACTTCGCCAATCAGGAGTTTGTCGTGACCGAATGTTTCCATGATGTCCCGCATTTCAGCCACGATATCGTGTACTTCAGGCTGGTCGGTAGAATACACCGGCAGCAACTGGTTGTAAGTAGGTTGCCCGGGCGTATACCCCGGATTAACGGGATTATCGCGCAAACGCCTGTCTTTGATGAGGTGCCACATTACATCCACACGAAAACCATCCACGCCCTTTTCAAGCCAGAACCGCATAATATCGTACATGGCCATTCTTACTTCCGGGTTCCGCCAGTTGAGGTCGGGCTGTTCTTTC
>CAMLPA010000139.1 GCA_946481605.1 uncultured Flavihumibacter sp.
TTGGTGATGAGCATGATCACCACGATGGCGGGAATGAAAATAAATATGGAAGAGAAATAGGCAACGGTATGCCAGGCTTCCGGCAATGCGAAAGGGTTGCCCAACAACATTTTCGCCATTTCGGCGGTCATGTCTTTCTGCTGGGTGAGCGCCTCGTAGGCATTGAACATGATGTAGTTGATGCCGGGATAAGAAAGTGCGGTAATGCCGATCACCCACCAGAAAGCGGGATAATTCTTTATTTTAAGCCATTCGGTTCTTGCGATGTTCATGGTCTGGGTTATTGGGTGAGTTCAAAGAAGCGTGCTTCCAAACGTTTTTTCTTCAGCACAAGGTGGTTGAGTACGATGTTTCTTTCAAAACAGAACCTGTTCAGTTGTTCAAGCGAAGCAGTTCCTTTTGGAAGCCCCAGTAATATGGTATTGCCATCAGTTTTCGCGTGCAACAGGCCCGGGTATTGTTTTACCACGGTTTCCAGTGTGCTGATGTCGGCCGCACCTACTTCCACCTGGTCCTCATCGGTTAATACCGCGTCCACTTCTCCATGCGCGATCAGGTTTCCTTTTTTCAGAATGGCCACATGGGTGCATATTTTCTCCACTTCATCCAGCAGGTGACTGGCCATAATGATGGTATGCCCCTTCTGGTTCAACTCCCGGATCAATTCCCGGATTTCCGCGATGCCTACGGGGTCCAGTCCATTTGTAGGTTCATCCAGCACCAATACTGAAGGATCACCAAGCAGGGAAGCCGCGATGGCCAGGCGTTGCTTCATCCCAAGACTGTATGAGCTGAATTTGTATTTCCTTCTCTCGTAGAGGTTAACTTTCTTCAATACGCTTTCAATGCCCGCAGCATCTCCCCTTCCACTGATAGAGTGTGTAATGCGCAGGTTGCGTTCCGAAGATAGATAATGGTAGAAGTTGGGCGTCTCCAATAAGGAACCGATTTTTTTACGTTGTTCCGGCGAAGGCGTTTCTCCGAACCAACTGTAGGAGCCTTTATCGGCGTGCAGCACATCGAGGATAATACTGAGCAGCGTGGTTTTACCGCTCCCGTTCGGGCCGAGAATTCCGAACACGGACCCCTGTGGCACATCGAAGCCCACACCGTTCAGCGCTTTGATGGAGCCGTACGATTTGTGTATGTCTTTTAATGAAAGTATCGTCACCTGGAAATATTTGTAACAAGATAGCCAGGGGACGTTTAACCTGCAAACTTAATTGGGATGAATGGTCAATTCCTGATGGGCTTGCCTCCTTTCAGCACGCTTTGTATGCGTTCCAGTGTTTTCTTTTCACCGCAAAGGGAAAGAAACGCTTCACGTTCCAGGTTTAAGAGGTATTGCTCCGACACCTGTGTGGGCTCACTCAGGTCGCCACCGCACATGACATACGCCAGTTTTTTGGCCACCAGCACATCGTGATCCGTAGCATAATTGCCGCGCCACATCCCGTTGATACCGGCGTATAAAGCGCCGAGCGCGGAGCGACCGGGAACAAGAATATCCGTTCTTTGCAACGGTTGCGCGTACCCTTTATCGAACAACTCAATCACGGCTTTTTTCGCATCCGATATGCGCCGTTCCTGGTTGATGCTGATTTCGTCTATCCCTTTCCGGTAAACGCCGATGTCAAACCCTTCCTGGGCCGAAGTGGCCACTTTAGCAGTGGCAATATTGAAGAAACGGTGTTTGAGTGTATTAAAATCGGGTTCGTCTTTGTGTAATTCGTCTGCGGCACGGAGTGCGAACTCCTTGGTTCCGCCCCCGCCGGGGATCAGTCCAACCCCCAGTTCTACCAGCCCGGTATAAGTTTCCGCTGCGGGGCAACATTTATCTGCGTGCAGGCTCAACTCACAGGCGCCACCCAATGCGAGTCCGTGTGGCGCCACCACAACGGGCACGGCCGAATAACGCATACGCATCATCGTTTGCTGGAACATGCGGATGGCCATATCCAGTTCATCATAATCCTGTTCTATGGCAAGCATGAAGATCATGCCTACATTGGCGCCCGCTGAGAAATTAGCGCCTTCATTGGCGATCACGAGTCCTTTATAATTTTTTTCCGCCAGTTCCACCGCTTTCTGCATACCCGACAATACATCTCCGCCAATGCTGCCCATCTTGGTGTTCCAGCTCAGGCCCAGCACATCGTCACCCAGGTGTACCAGGTTACAGGACGCATTGCTCCATACTTTCTGGTCCAGGAAACGGTTCATTACAATAAACGCTTCGCCACCCGGAACCGGCTTGTATCCGCCTGAACTGATATCGTAGTAGTGTTTTTGTCCCTTTTCAATTTTATAGAACCGGGAAACGCCATCGGCCAACATCTTTTCCACCCAGGGTGCCACGGCAAATCCGGCAGCTTTCATTTTCTCCGCGGTTTTCTGCACCCCAACGGCATCCCAGGATTCGAATGCGCCGATCTCCCAGCCAAACCCGGCCATCATGGCATCATCAATGCGGTAGAGTTCATCTGAAATTTCAGGGATACGGTGGGAAATATAAGAGAACAGTCCATAGTGGAACAGGCGGTAGAATTCCGCCGCTTTATCGCTGCCCGCCAGCAGGATGGGCAAGCGCTGGTGCAGGTTGTCGATCACTTTGGCCGCTTCCAGCGTAGCAAATTTCGGCTTCTCCCGCGGACCATATTCCAGCGTGGAAAGGTTCAGGGCGAGAATTTCTTTTTCTCCGCCTGCCCCTTTTGTTTTTTTGAAAAAGCCCTGGCCGGTTTTATCGCCGAGCCATTGTTTGTCCACCATTTGTTGCAGCCAGCCCGGGATTTCAAAAACGGCTCTTTGCTCGTCGTTCGCGCAATGTTCCTTCACCCCATTCGCCACTTTAACAAGCGTATCGATGCCCACCACATCAGCAGTCCTGAAGGTAGCAGATTTGGGACGGCCAATCACCGGACCGGTCAGCGCTTCCACGGCATCTATGTTGAGGCCGAGTTGATCTACCAGTCCAAAAATGTGCATGATGCTGTAAACGCCAACCCGGTTGGCAATGAACGCAGGCGTATCCTTACACAGCACCGTGGCCTTGCCCAAACGCTTATCACCGTAGGCCAGGAGAAAATCCACCACTGCGGGATCTGTATCGGGCGTAGGTATGATCTCCAGCAGGCGCAGGTACCTTGGTGGATTGAAGAAATGCGTTCCGCAGAAATGCTTTTTGAAATCATCGGAACGGCCTTCGGCCATGAGGTGAATCGGGATACCCGAAGTATTTGAGGTAACGAGTGTACCCGGTTTCCGGAACTGCTCCACCTGGTCGAATACAGTCTTTTTAATATCGAGTCTTTCCACCACTACTTCTATGATCCAGTCGCAATCGGCGATCCGTTTCATGTCGTCTTCGAAGTTTCCGGTGGAGATATTTTTTAGAAAAGAAGGATGGTAAAGTGGGGAAGGATTGCTTTTCACCGCCGACTGAAGCGCGTCGTTTACCAGTTTATTGCGATCTGATTTTTTATCTGAACCGGCGGCTTCTTTGGGAACGATGTCCAGCAACAGCACCTGGTGGCCGGTTCCGGCGAAATGACAGGCAATTCTTGAACCCATTACGCCACTTCCCAATACGGCCACTTTCTTGATGATTCTCTTTTCCATCGGAGGTGTTTTTGATTTGGCAGGAGCAATCCTGAAAGTCTAATTTCCGTAAAAATAGTTAGCTAAACAACTATTTTTTCTTCTTTTTATTCTTGAGCAGCCCTGCGCTGGTACCCGCCCCTTTGATGATGATTTTTACCAGATAGTTGAAGACTGATTTTTCCGTATTGCGCTGGTGTTTAAACACCCCTTTCCGGTATTGGTTGGAATGTTTCACGAGCAGGTGGTCGGCGAGGAAAGTAGCGATGGAAGCGAAGAAACCTTTCTTCTCCATGTTCCCTTTTTTCAGAATGCGCAGGTGCAGGTTCTGGTAACGCAGCAGCATTTCACCGGTTGCGGTATTTTTATCGGCAGAGGCATTCATGGTCAATTGGGAGAACCGGCCACTCTTGATATACACAGAACCTAATGCTGGTAACATGGCGTTCAGTCCGGTAAGCATGCCCGGGCCTGCCAGCAGGTACACCTGCATCTGACGGAGGGTATCCAGGTAAGGCTGTTCTATGGACACCTGGAAAGGAACCTGTTCCATGAACCGGCCCTGCGCAGTCAGAAAAAGTGTATCTCCAGCCTGCGGCGTAGTGGTAACCGGGAAAAGCTGCGCCTTACTCACTTCTAAGGTTACAAAACCTTCTTTGTCAGTTTTATCATTCCATTCGCCGTAGGTCACTTTCATATCGCGGGCATTTATTTCCCGGATAGCAATAGGGATTCCGGCATCTTCCAGCATTTGCGTGGGCATTTTCTTTTCTGAGCCATGCTGAAACGGAAGGCGCTTGTCGCGGTAAGCAGAAATATTTGTTCCGTTCAACTCAAGCACATCCGCGGTCCAGGAGGAATCTGGTTGCCTGTTGATATTTTTGAGCCATGAACGACCACCGCTTGCGGTGATGTAATCCGTTTGAAACACCTGTTGCAGGAAAAAAGAATCCTTGCTCAACAAGGGTTTCAATTCAAAGCCGTCTATTGAAATACTGGCTGAATCAGATATGTATTGTGTACCGGACCATTTCAACTGATCCCTGCCATTGCTCCAGAAGCCTTCGTTGATACCAATTTTCCAACCCGGCAACCGCATCAGCTCAAAACCGGAGGTTTCTTTCTGGAGGACCAGTTTCGGGTGTTGCACCTGAATTCCTTTCAGGAAAAGATCATCTGCACCGGGTAAGCTGATGAAGGGAATCGAAACACGTGAAACAGCAACACTGGCTTTGGTGTTTTTACGCATCGGGATACTGATATTTTCCAGTAATACTTCGGTTGAAAAACGGTAATTGGGTGTTTTACTGCCTGCCAGGTGCAGGTGAAGCGAATCAGAAAAATCAGCGGATGTTATGGTGAAAACTTCTTCCTTTCCATCAAGTTTTAATCCTGAAAACCGCCACTGCTTTGGGATGTCTGTTAATTGCGGATGCAGTTCCATGCTACCTGTTGCCGTTTCTTTATAAACGTGCACCGCAGGATGGTGCAGTGTTAATTCACCGATCGAGAAACTTTTTTTCACGGATTGGGCTTCCGTGTTTTCCTCAGTGCTTGTGGTGGAATCAAGAAATAGATGAACTTCGGGCTGGTAGAGGTTAAGGTGTTTCAGATCGATGCTGTTTCCTGTAAGGGCGGGAAGCGGTGCATCTGTTTCCAGGGATTGCATGGTCATCTTCAACTGAGCACCAGGTTTATCCAATACGAGTGCAGGTTTGGTTATGCTGAACGTTCCTTTTTCAGTGTAGGTGTAGGCGCCGCCGGAGAAAAGTGTTGAGGCATCCGCATAATAAATGCTATCGCCCGCCATCGACAACCGGGGAAACCCGGATTGCAGGAAACCTTCATCCATTGGCCTTACATCGCGCAGGTGCAGGTAACGGAACGCAGTCCCGGCACGGGCGTTGTTGGGAAGATCGAAGTGGACCGCAGTGTTTTTCCCGGCAATGGAAGCGATGAAAAGTGATCTCCCGGAACGTTTGTCCCCATCAGGTCTGCGTTTCAGGGGTCCTGCGGCATAACGGATATTGGCTTTCTCCCAACTGATGCTTCCCACATTCAATTGTTGGAGGGAATCTACGGGCACAATGGATGAAACGGTAAAGCCATTTGCGGTGGCCTGCAATTGCTGATCGGCATCAAAAAGTTCGAGCCTTTCACCGCGCAGCATGGCATCGTCGGGGCGGTAATCGGCTTCACGCATGGCGAGCCGCCATCTGCCGGTGCGCAGACTGGCATCACGGATATGGAGTTGCCCTACCGATTGCTCCATTTCCCGGCTGTTGCTGGCGTAAAGAAGTTGGTTGCCATGCACCATTCCCGACACACCGGTGAATTCGAAACGGGTTTGCTGGGGCAGTTCAAAATAGAACCGGCCGTTCTCTACACGGATATCCTTTACCGTTACGAGATCGTTCACCACGTCGAGGGCATCGAATACGCTGATTTTCGGACCGCTACCCGGCGTTGTTTTACGGAAAAACACCGTAGGATCGGCAAGCGTAACATCCTCGGCTACGATCTTTTTGTCGAAAAGAAGGGCCTGCCAGTCGATGCCATTCAGGGTGAGCAAAGGAATATTGTGGTCCCGGAAAGGCTGTCCCGGCTTTTGTAAATGTGTTTTGATGGCCACGTTCTCGAGCCGGAGGGTTTGGTCCTCCAGGCCGATGCTGCTGAGTTTGATCTGGTAAACACTATCAGGACTGTAGGACTCGTAGTTGTTTGCTTCCAATACGAACCTGTCCACCCGCAACGGACTGGCACCATCAGGATCAATGTGAAGACCATCCATTTCAATGAGTCTGTTGTCTCCTTTGAAGGTGATCTCCTTTTCCTGTTTACCCCCTTTCAATTGGACTTCGGCGTTGCGTAATCCGACATAACGGAGTTCCATTGAAGTGCCGATATCGTTGAGTACTTCACGAAGTGATAATTTTTTCTTTTCTCCGTTGGGTGGAAGCAGCGATAACCGGAGTTTAGGGCTTGAACAATAAACCGAGTCCGCCACAATGGTTTCATCGTTGTACAAAGCAGCGAAATCGATCCGGATCAGCCGGATGGAATCGAAGGCTGCTTTCAGTTGGTTGCCCTCTCCTTCGGGCCGGAGGGATTGAATATAGAAACTATCGATACTGATGAGTTGCGCCTTCATGTTGATGTTGAAGCGTGCAAAGCCCAGTCGTTGCCTGCCGCCGGGCAGGTCAATATGTTGGTTACGGGTATTGAAGCGGATGTTCTCCGCGAAGAAAGGTCGTTCCGGACTGGTGCTGTCGCTGATGTTAAGGTTATCGATCTGGAAATCGATATTGGAAATGACCGTTTCAGTGTGGGGTATGCTGCTGTTGTCTTTCAGAACGAACTTTCCGTTCAGCAGGTGCATCTCCCGTATCTGTAGCTTCTGAAGTGTTTGTGTTATGCCGTTATATACCCTTCCCATTTCGGTGGAAAGAGATATGTTTTTATTCCGGTTACGCCGTGCGTTGCGGGTAACCTCAAAAACCGGGGATGCGATCGTGATGCTGTCGATACCCAGTTTCTTCTGGAAGATGAGTTCGCGGAGTGATAAAAGCCGAAGTCTTATTTCGGGTATCTGGAACCGGTAGGCGGAAAGCGTATCGTCCGGATCGTTGTAAAGCACCGCGTTTTTTAACCTGAGCTGGCGCGTCCGGTAATTGTAGTTGATCTTCTCCAGGTCAAGTTTCACCTTGCCATTGGATTCCCTGCGCACCACTTCACTGATCAGTTGCTCCGCATGGTTTACGAGCCAGAAGTGCATCGCCGCCACCAACAGGCCCAGTGCAACCACAACAACGAGTATGCGACGGAAGATCTTTTTCATGGTAAAGCGGTAAACGAAGCCGGGGACATACTACAAGTTGCACCCCGGCTCCTGAAAATACGACAATCCGGGCATTTATCAGCTTACGCCACTTCCGGGCGCTATAGAAGTGCCGGGCTGCACGAAATGTAATTTTCCATTTTCCTCGGCCATCAGGATCATGCCATTGCTTTCGATCCCCCTCATTTTCCTTGGTGCCAGGTTCACGACCACCACCACCTGCTGCCCGATAATCTGCTCGGGAGCAAAATGAAGCGCTATCCCTGATACGATGGTTCTTTTCTCAAAACCCAGGTCCACTTCCAGTTTCAGAAGTTTATCTGCTTTCTCCACTTTTTCAGCCTGCACAATGGTTCCTACCTTCAGTTCTATCTTCGCGAAATCATCAAATACGATGGTTTCTTTTTCGCCTTCCCGTTTATTGACTTCCA
>CAMLPA010000140.1 GCA_946481605.1 uncultured Flavihumibacter sp.
GCGAGGATGATCTGCGGCCTTCCCACGATGGCGCGTGCGATGGCGACCCGTTGTTTTTGTCCGCCGGAAAGCTGGGTGGGGAAATGTTTCATCCTGTTGCTCAGCCCAACTTTGGCGAGCGCTTCTTCGGCCAGCGATTTCCGTTCCGCGGCGGAGGTTTTGCGGTACAGCAAAGGAAGTTCCACGTTATCGAGTACGCGCAGGTCGTTGATCAGGTGGTAACTCTGGAAGATGAAGCCAATCTTCTTATTCCTGAAATGCGCGAGTTGCTTATCGGGCAACTGGTGTGCGGCTTCATTGTCGATCACGATTTCGCCACCGGAAGGCTTGTCGAGTAATCCCATAATATTGAGCAGCGTACTTTTCCCGCAACCGGAAGGCCCCATGATGGAGAGGAATTCCCCTTTGCGCACGTCGAGGTGTATGTTACTGAGCGCCTGCGTTTCTACCGTATCGGTACGGTACACTTTTTCTATGTTGTTCAACCTGATCATCTGTGTGTATTTAATGATGGATAACTGATTTTTTCCTGTTTACTGAAATCGTACAGCGAGAGGAACCTGAGTTCGTAATACACGCCCCAGAAGTTGGCCATCGCTGTAATATAATCTCTTTTTGCCTGGTCCTTTTCCTGGAAAGCGATGCTGAGGTCGGTGATACCCAGGTTGCCGAGCGCGTACCTGTTGTTGGCGATGAGGTATTTTTCGGAGGCGATACTGTCGGCCATTGCGCTGAGTACGACCTGTTCCTTCATCATTTCGAAGAGGGTCACTTTCGTGGCGATGAGTTGGGAAAAGTTTTGTTTGTCCTGCTCCACTTCGTATTGCGTCAGCTTCAGGTTGGCAGCGGCCGTTTTCGCTCTTGATCTTGATCTTCCCCAATCGAGGATGGGTACGGTAAATTGCAGTTGCACGAGTTGCTGGTTTCGTGGCGCGTTGTATAGTTTTGAAAAACTCGTGGCGCTGTTGGAGAACCCGAGGTTCGCCGTGAGGGAAGCGGTTAAGCCGTTGGCGCCTTTTGCCATGGCTACATCACGTTCCGCCTCCACTACTTTCCTTACAAAAGCAATGGCATCGGCATTGTTCTCCATGGCTTCACTCAATACTTTTTCAGTTGGGATCACGACATCTATTTCAGATGGAGGCAATTCCAGCGCAATCTTTCCTTTCTGCTGAAGTCCCGTGTAGGAACGGAGGTTGAGCATGGCTATTTCCATATCGCGTTTTGCGGAACCGAGTGATTTTTCAGCCTTCAGCGCTTCCAGTTGCAGTTGAAGGATTTCGTTGCGGGCAATCTTTCCCAGACTGAATTTTTCGTCGGCGATGGCCTGCATTCTTTTGGTGTTCTGCAAATTCGTTTCGGCCACCTGGTAATTCACCTGCGCCAGCAGGAGATCGAAATAATATTTTGTAGCGTTTACGGAAACAAATTCCATATCGGAAATAAACTGCTGTTCGCTTTCCCGGAATTTGAGTGGTTCTATACGTGTGTCCCATTTGAGTTTATTGAAACCGAAGATGGGCTGGTTGTACCCGATGGTGTAAGGAACCGCATTGTAGAGTGTGGTGTTCCTGTCGAAATCATCGAAGCGTTGCAGTTCTGTGGCGCCGTAGATGGTTCCGCCCGTTGCGGTGATGCCCTGGCTAAACGAGAGGTTGAGCATGGAATTGTTGTTGTGCACGGGCTGGAACAACACTGTTCCGTTGGGCTGCAACACCTGGTAGAAAGTGCGTTGAAAACCGGGCAGCGTTCCCTGGAGTTGCAGTTGCGGCGCGTAATTCGAGCGGTAGGTGCGCCATTCCCAGTAACGTGTTTCTTTTAAGGTAGTGGCCTGCCTTGCGGCAATGGAACCCTGTTTCGCCATTTCAACCACTTCGTTCAGGGATAACCGTATGGTATCTTCCGCGTGCTGCGCCAGCGCCATTCTCCCGAAAAGCAGCAGGCCTGTTATAATGGCTGTTCTCATTTCGTGATGATGATTTCCCTGGCGTTTTTAAAACTGCTCATATCGGAGGTGATGATCACTTCTCCGGCCCGGATGTTTCCGGACAGTTCCACATGATCGAAGTTGCTCAATCCTTTTTGCACGGTCCTTCGTTCCGCTTTTTCTCCTTTCACCACGAATACATCCTGTGTACCGGCGCCTCCGGTAAATGCTGGTCCGTTCACCACCCGCAGCACATTGGCGTGCCTGTTGGTGACCACGTAAACATCCACTTTCAGCGAAGGGCGCAACAAAGAATCCTGCGTATCGAGCCGTACATCGAAGTTGACCAGGCCATTTTTCACGGAGGGATACACCGCCACAATTTCGCCGCGTTGCTTTTTGTTGCTGATGCCCACAATTACCGGCATACCGTTGTGCAGTTCTTCGAGGTAAGCATCGGAGATGCTGCCCGCTATTTTAAAACTGCTGAGGTCCGCTATCCGCACCAGTTCCGCGCCTTCGCCTATGGAAGCGCCCACATTCTTATTGATCCAGGTAATCACGCCGGGACGTGTGGCAATGATGCCCGCCAGTTCTTTTTTCCGGGCCATCTCGCTGAGTTCGTGCCGCTGTATGGCCACTTCAATTTCGGATTCCCTGATTTCCACTTTCATGGTCTGTTGCTTGCTCTGGATTTCATTCTCCAACTGTATCTTTTCAAGCCTGGCCACTTTCAGGTTCATTTCAGCCTGCTCCACAGTTTCCCGCGTGCCACCGCCCGCTTTGAACAAACGACGCGCACTTTCCACTTCCGCTTCCAGGCTGCTGATGCGGAGTTGCTTGATGTCGTTACCCGATTTCAGGTCGAAATAGCTCTTGTTCAACTCCAGCTTCAGTTTCCGGAGGTTGTTCTCTTTGGATTCCAGTAAGAATTTTGCTTTGTCGTAAGCAGATTGAATAGCGGCCTTATCCAGTTTCAGCAATGATTGCCCTTTCACCACAGAAGTGCCCGCATCTGCCAGTACTTCCAGGATGGCCGCCTGTACCGGACTGGTAATCACTTCTTCAAATTCCGGCAATACTTCTCCGGAAGCGGTGATGGTGTTTTCTACATCGCCGGTCTCTACAACAGCCGTAGTGATGCTGCTGGCCGCTACGGTTGCACGGAAAGTGTTGCGCAACACCATGACCAGCACGAGGATCACGATGATGGAAGCCGCCGTTATCAGCAGCAGCTTCCTTTTTTTCATGGCATATACTTCTTTGGGGAGGGCTCGGTCCATTTACTCGTATTTTGGACAAAAGTGTTCCAAGCCAGATGCCAGGATTAATTTATTGAAAATGAATTAATTGAGAGGATAGGTAATAAAAAAACTGTCCGGAATCGGACAGTTGTGTGCGGAACGCCACACCAACATGGGCCGGAAATGAAAAACAAACGCATGCTTAAAAAACGGATATTTATAGAAACAATGCGATATGGAACCCCGTAAGCCCGCCTCCCGGAAGAAACGCGTATTGCGCACTATAAGCCTAACGCTTACGGCTATCCTTTTTATAGGATTTCTTACCTTTAAGCTGAGTCCGTGGCCCTCGGCCCTACTGATCCGTTCCGCCTTCAACAAGGAAGCCATCAAAACAAATAAAGCGCTGGAAAAACATGTACCCACAGGTGTGGTGGCCGTTCCGGATGTGGTGTATGACCCCGGCGACAAAAACGCGTTGATGGACATTTACTACCCTTCCTCCATTGAGCAGGATGAAAAACTTCCCGTGATCGTGTGGACCCATGGCGGCGGCTGGATTTCAGGCAATAGAAAACAAGTGGGCAATTATTGTAAAATACTGGCATCCAAAGGATATGCAGTAGTGTCCCTGGAGTTCACCATCGCGCCGGAGGCGCACTACCCCGTTCCCCTGCAACAGACCAACCGGGCGCTGCGCTTCCTTCAGCAACACGCTGCCAAATATCCAATAGACACAAACAGGTTCATTTTTGCAGGTGATTCCGGCGGTGCGCACATGGCCGCTCAAATGGCTAATATTATCGCGGATAGCGCTTACTCAAAACTTGTCGGGATCATGCCTGCGCTTGCCCCTAAACAAGTGGCGGGGCTATTGTTGTGCTGTGGACCTTATGATGCGCGTAACCTGAACCTCGACGGCGACTTTGGCGGATTCCTGAAAACTGTACTCTGGTCGTACAGCGGCACCAGCGATTTTGAAACCGATGAACGCTTTAAGACCGCATCAATACTACATTATGTTACGAACACATTCCCTCCCTGCTTTATTACCGCAGGCAACGGGGATCCGTTGGAAACACATTCCAGAGCGCTGGCCGGGAAGTTGCGCGCAATGTCCGTTTATACCGACACACTTTTCTTCCCCGCCAACTACACACCCGCACAGCCCCACGAATACCAGTTCAACCTGGATACGAAGGAAGGTAAACTGGCGCTTGATAAAACGGCCGCCTTCCTGGAAAAAGTGACAAGACCTTAACGCGTTTATACACTTTCACCTTCAAATGCGGCCCTGATTTTTTCTATATCAATCTTCTTCATCTGCATCATCGCTTTGGTGGCACGCTCTGCTTTTTCCTTGTCCGGATCCATCATCATTTTAGTGAGTTCGATGGGTACGACCTGCCAGGAAACGCCAAATTTATCTTTCAACCATCCACATTGGGATTCCTCGCCGCCATTTACCAGTGCATCATAGAAGTGGTCATTCTCCGCCTGGGTTTCACAATTGATGACCAGTGAAACGCCTTCGCTGAACGAGAATTCATGGGAAATACTGCTGTCCATCACCATAAACTCCTGCCCTTCCATATTGAACTGGCCGTGCATCACCATGCCTTCCTGCTGCGCTGCTTCGGGACCGTACTTCAGGAGGTGCCGCAGTTGATGCCCTGAAAACACGGTAGCATAGAAATTTACTGCTTCTTCGGCCCTGCCTGCCACCTGTTTCGTGAACATCAGCGAAGGAATGATCTTATCACCGCCGGTATCTTCAAGTTTGCCCCAGGATATCTGCCAGCTTACCCCGAACTTATCCTGGAGAAATCCATATTTCTCGGCCCAATCGTAAGCCTGGTAAGGCATCATCACCATACCGCCTTCAGAGAGTTTATTCCACAATTGGTCAGATTCTTCTTCTGTTTCCGCTACTACAAAAAACGAGATGGAGGGATTTGGGGTGAATACCGGCCCGCCGTTCAGCGCCACGAACTCCAGGTTGGCGATACGAAACTCTGCGGTCATCACCAGTCCTTCCGGCTGACCAGACCCTTCGGAGCCCGCTTTACCGAAACGGAGCACCCGAAACATTTCGGCGTCGGAAAAAACGGAGGTGTAGAACTTAGCGGCATCTTCGGCTTCCGTATTGAACCAAAGACAGGCAGATATTCTGTGTTGCATGGCAATAAATTTAGGTTACAAACCTAGTGCGCTTACGGGGAAAATACATTGGGGGAATCCGTCATTTTACGGGTCGAATGCGACCGGAACACAAACAAAAGGCCCCGGTAAAAACCAGGGCCTTATACTCTGTTATATTTGCTTGCATCTGTAATTCTATGGTAGTGCTGTTCTGAAACCACAGCAAAGATGCAGCAGGAATAAGTTGTGGTGAAAATAAAAATGCCTGTTAACCAATCAATAACGAAGAGAGGTTATTGGAAAAGGCGCCAGATGGTACGGGTCTCTACCTGCCTGGTTTCGATGGCGAAAGAACGGATTACTTTTTCCTTACCGCATTGTACTACGAAAGTATATTCACCGTCGGCGGCATTGTCGAAGGCGTAACGGCAGCGGTATTGCACATCGCTCACGGCGTTCTCTGCGAGAATAGTGCCGTTGTGCTGACGCACCCAGATGTTGAGTTTTTTAGCGGTGGGATTTTCAATGGAGAGCACCAGTTTTCCTTCCTCTTCCGTGAACTTCACTTTAAAAGAGTTGGTGGAATCGGTGTTGTTTTGCGCGAAAACAGTAGAAGAGATGAACAGGATAAGCGCGCAGAAAAGGTGTTTCATAATAGGTGAGCTTTTTGTTTCCGCAAAGATGAAAAGGCAATATGACCGGGAGATGAAGGGAATGAGAAGAAATGGTGAACACGTGGATGTAAACCATTTGTTAACGTAATTTTTTCAATTCGATAACTTCCTTATCTTTGGGGTCATAGGATAAGGTTTAATGGTTTAAAACCATTGTACCCCGGTTTCTACCGGGGTACTTATTTTTTAACAAGTTCCAAGCAGGTGAATGGTATATATTTAGCGCATCAAACCATTTAAACCTGATGTATGAAAAGAAACCTCCTTATTCTGGCGCTCCTATTTGGGTCTTGCGCAGCCTTCTCTCAACAAAAACTTCCTTCAGATTCTACAAAGTCCCTTTTTGATGAAACCGATCAATTCAGGTACGACTCACTTCAAATAGCCGACAGCGGTAAAATTATATTACACGGAAACATTACGCTGAAAGGCAATGGATACCTTTTTGAAGGGGTACAAAAAGCGGAAGTATTCAGACATTCGGGGATCATTCATATTTATGGCTGTAAAAACTCCGCCATAGAAAATGGATCGCTCCTGATAGACAAGGAAAGCAAGCGGAAGTACATCGAATTTCACAAGGTTACCCGGAAGGTGATTTCCTTTTAACAACCTATCATTCTTTCACCGCCATCACCACAAGATGCACTTCTTTTTCTCCGTTCTTACGTTCAAAAACGATGCGCCGGGCCTCTAATGCATTGCACGCATTTTTATTGAATTGCTCCATAAACCAGTGTTCTTCATAATAAAATATCCAGGCACCGTTTTTACCATCGCTGCTTTGCTGGAAAAGGGAACTTCCCTGTGCGCCTTCTATCACGCTGGCATAAAACACACCGCCAGACTTCAATAATGCAGCGCAGTCTGCAATAAGTTGCGCGGTTGTTTCCTGCGGGAGATACGGCATACAGAAACCGCAGATGATCCCATCGAGTCCGGAAGGAATTCCTGTTAGCGAACGAGCATCCATCACCCGAAAATCCACATCTGGGACGTTCTTCCTGGCCAGTGCAATCATATTGGGCGCGGCATCTATTGCGATGATGCGGCACTCCGGTATACGGGTACGCAGGAAGCGGGTGATATTTCCCGGACCACAACCAATTTCCAGTATTGATGCGTTGTGCGGTGGCAGCAACTGGCAGAAAGCCTCATAGGTTTCATCGTACAAAGTAAGGTCCATGAACTTTTCCTGGTAAAGCTCCGCCACCTGGTTGTAGGTGTTGATGGATTGTGTATTGGGATCCATGAGCGCCTGTTTTTCGGAAATAAAAAACATCCGGGTTCGTCCGGATGCTTTCTAAATTACGTTATTAACCGCAGCTATCAGGTATTAAAAAAGCGGGTTACTGTTTCATAAAACGCTTCGTGGTTAACATTTGTGTGCCATCGTGTACCACAACCGAGTAGATGCCCGGCACCCATGTTTTACAATCAATGAACGCAGTTCCCGCGCTGGTCTTTTTCTGCAACAGTATTCTTCCCTGCGCATCGAGGATACGGATGTCCACGGTATTGTTTCCTGAAGCCGGGATGGTGATCCTGAGATGGTCGGAAACGGGGTTGGGAGAAAGCTCCAGTTGTACACCCGGCAGCCTGCTCACGCGCACGATGGCACTGTAAGTACTACTACCATCCGCATCCACCTGTTTGATTCGGTACCATAAGGTTGTTTCAGGGGCAGTGGCATCGAACCAGTCGTAATGCTGTTGCCCATCGTTGTTTACTGCGCCGGCTACGCGCCCCACCGGTTGGAAGCCTCGTGCCTGCTGTGTACTTCTTTCCACTTCGAAATAGGCATTGTCTTTTTCGGAGGCAGTGGTCCAGTTCAGTTGTACGCCATTGTTTCTGGCATGAGCGGTGAAGTT
>CAMLPA010000141.1 GCA_946481605.1 uncultured Flavihumibacter sp.
CCCTTCCGCCGTGCTGATTCTTTCATCGAATTGTGCAGTACCATCCACATCAAACGTCATCCATCTGGGAATAAAATCCTGCAGCAATTCGTAATTCGCATCTGGCTCTACCCGGTACCGGGTGATGTCTCCATCCTGTTCGATGCGTAACACAAAGCGATACGGCTTATCGCGAAGAAAAATATGAAGGTCCCTGGTAGTCATATCTCAACCCCTGCAATACATATACCCGTGCAGGAAGGAACACAGTTTGTGTGGGCACCTAATCAGCCAGGCGAATAGTTTTTAACGGCTCCGTTGAGGGACCGTTGAGTAAGTCGCCGTTGGGTGCATACCTTGCGCCGTGGCAGGGACAGTCCCAGCTTTTTTCCGTACCGTTCCATTGCACATCGCAATGCATGTGGCTGCAGGAAGGCAGCACCGCGTGCAGTTGTCCCTGCTCATCTTTATACAGGCCAAGCTTTTCACCTTCGTATTGCACCAGTCTTCCTTCACCAGGCGCCATCTCTGCCACCACATCAATACTTTGCAAGGGAATTAATTTCTTCAAAAGTTCCTTCACAGCACCAGTATTGTGCTTTACGAATTCAGTAAACCCTGCGACCGGTTTTATCCGGGAGGGGTCAAAAAGTTTAACGGCAGCATGTTCCTTCCCCAGTAATATATCACGCAACAACAACGCCGCCACGCTGCTGTAAATCATTCCGTTCCCGCCGAAGCCGGTGGCTACCAGTGTACGTTCTTTCCCGGGCAGAAATCCTATATAGGGTAGTCCATCCACAGATTCATAATATTGTGAAGACCATTTGTACATTACTTCACGAACCGGGAAACACTTCCTGATGTGGGCTTCCAACGCCAGGAAACAGGCTTCGGTATTTGCTTCCTTGCCGGTTTTGTGGTCCTTTCCGCCCACGATCAGGTATGATCTTCCATCGATTACCTGTGTACGGTAATAATGGTAGGGATCGTACATATCATACGAAAGGTGGTCGGGATACAGTTCATCTTCCAGCGTCACCGCCATGGCATAACTCCTGTATGGCACCAACCTGGTATGCAGGAAATTGATCCCCGGCGGTGTATGTGTGGCATAGATGAGGTGGTTGCAGAAATAATCTCCTTCCGTGGTGCGCACCTGCACTTTTTCATTTTCCTCCACTTCATGCACACGGGCCATTTCCACGATCACCCCACCCGCTTCTTCAAACGCATTCGCCAGCGCATACACATAACGTATGGGATGAAAACGTGCCTGGCCTGCGGCGCGCATCGCTTTCAAAAAAGGAACCGGCACAGGAGTGCTTTCAGCCTCCATCAATTCTATTCCGGCCTTTTCGGACGCATTCATAATTTCATCCAGTTCTTTTTGTTGTGCTTCTTCGGTTGCGAATAAAAAAGCATCCTGCAACTTAAAACCGCAGTCTGCGTTATAAGTGTACACGTTCTTTTCTATGAAAAGCAAAGCTTCAGCCACACAGGAACGCACCAGCGCCGCATTTTCCTCGCCAAAATTCTTTGACAACGTGCTGTAAGGCACATCCAGCAAAGTATTGATGTGTGCAGTAGTACCTGAAGTGGTGCCAAAACAAACTGTTTCACTCTCCAGCACCACGCAACTGAAGCCAGCTTCCTGCAAGATCAGCGCAGTAGTGATTCCGGTAATACCGCCGCCCGCGATGGCAATATCAAATTCCTTTTTACCCGTTTTATTTTTTACGATGTATGGATCGGCAGTTCCCTGCCATACACTTGGATTTGCCCCGTCTCTTTTCAGCATAACTTATTTTTGGTTATACTTTACTAAAACCGTACCTGTGGGAATTTTGGATGATGGATTTTGGATGATGGATGATAGAGGTTAACTGGAAGGTTATAGCACTATATTTTGATATCCGGGCATTTTACACTCATTCAAAATTCATCATTCAAAATTCAAAATTTCAAACCGGGTCGCACGAAAAAACGATGATACTCCGTGGTGGCAACACGATATCGCTGCACGCGTTTATGCTTTCAGATTTCTTTTGCGGAACAGGCGATGTACGGAGCTCTTCCTTCCATGCGTTACCAAATTTTTCGTTGGGCAACCTAAACGTCTTTTCTTCTGCTCCGGCATGGAAACAAAGCAGGAAATTTTTATCGCTCACCTTATTGCCTTCCTCATCCGGGAGATCGATGCCGTTGCCATCGAGGAACACCATCAGACTTTGCGCCTGTTCTTCGCGCCAGTATTCATCCTGCATGGATTCCCCCGAAGGCTGAAACCAGGCGATATCATCTGTTTTGTTTGCATCGAATTCCCATCCTTTGAACCAGCCTCTCCTGCTGAACACGGGGTGGTTTTTACGCAACTGTATCAGTTTCTTTACAAAGGAGTGCAGGTCATTATCCACATCATCCCATTTCAGCCACGACAGTTCATTATCCTGGCAATAAGCGTTGTTGTTGCCAAACTGCGTGTTTCCAAACTCATCACCGGAAAGCAACATGGGTACGCCCTGGGAAAGCAGGAGCGTGGCGAGAAAGTTCCGTTGTTGCTGCCGCCTTAAATTATTCACCGCTTCATCTTCCGTGTCGCCTTCCGCGCCACAGTTCCAGGAACGGTTCTCTTTACTGCCATCGGTATTGCCATCTTTATTCGCTTCGTTGTGTTTTTCGTTGTAGGAAACCAGGTCTTTTAATGTAAAGCCATCGTGCGCGGTCACCAGATTGATGCTTGCTGTAGGACAGCGGTAATCGTTCCGGTAGATATCGGCGCTGCCTGTAAATCGGGTGCCGAATTCAGCGATCTTTCTTGGTTCGCCGCGCCAGAAATCACGCATGCAATCCCGGTATTGATCGTTCCATTCCGCCCATCCCGAAGGGAATTGCCCAACCATATAACCATCTTCTCCAAGATCCCAGGGCTCCGCGATCAACTTTACATTACTGATTACCGGATCCTGGTAAATAATATCGAAGAAACCACTGAGCGCATTCACATCCTTCAATTCACGGGCAAGTGTAGCCGCCAGGTCGAAACGAAAACCATCCACATGCATTTCCCTGACCCAGTAGCGCAGGCTATCCATAATGAGCCGGAGTACATGCGGCTGATAGGCATTGAGGGTATTTCCGGTACCCGTATAATCCACATTATACCGTTTATCGTCGTCCAGCCTGTAATAAGCGCTGTTGTCAATGCCTCTGAAAGAAAGCGTCGGGCCGAGGTGGCTGCCTTCTCCTGTATGATTGAACACTACATCAAGGATTACTTCTATGCCTTCTTTGTGCAGCGCTTTTACCATTTCCTTAAATTCTTTTACCTGTTCGCCTTTAAGGCCGGAAGCCGCATAAGTGGCTTCGGGAGAGAAAAAACCGATGGTATTGTATCCCCAGTAATTGGTAAGTCCTTTCTCCACGAGGTGCCTGTCGGCAACGAACTGCTGCACGGGTAGCAGTTCCACGGCCGTAACACCCAGTTCTTTGAGATAGCGCACTGCGGCGGGTGTGGCGATGGCGGCAAAACTACCGCGGATATTTTCGGGAATTTCAGGATGCAGTTGAGAGAATCCCTTTACATGCATTTCATAAATAATCGTTTTGTGGTAGGGAATTCCGGGAGGTTTGTCTTCCTCCCAATCAAAGGCATCGTCTACCACCACACATTTGGGAACGTATGGAGCACTGTTGTGTGTACTGAAACTCAAATCCTCCTGTTCATGGCCCATTTCATATCCGAACAGGTGATCGTGCCATTCGATATTTCCCGCGATGGCTTTTGCATAAGGATCGAGGAGTAATTTATTCGGATTATAGCGATGGCCCTGTGCCGGATCATAAGGACCGTGTATGCGGAAGCCATAACATTGTCCCGGCTTCAACCCTTTTATGAATCCGTGCCAGGTATGGTCCGTTCGTTCCTGCAATGCTATTCTTACCTCTTCTGAAGCGGGCAATTCGTTGCTGAACAAACACAGTTCCACTTTCTCCCCGTGTTCGCAGAAGATCGCGAAATTGACGCCATCCGGAAAAACGGTGGCGCCCAGTGGGTTCGGTTGTCCCGGTAATAACTTGTATTTATCTTCCATATTACTGGCTTTTGCAATCAAGAATAAGGGCCTGGTAAGGCTGAAGTGTTAGTGAAGTTGCAGCCATCTGAAAAGCGTTTGTATTGTTCAGCAATACCCCTTTCAGGCTGAACCAGTGCGGCAGCTGAAAGTGTACCACCTCAGCAGAAAAGTTAAGTACTATCAGCACGCATTCCTGCTGCATCCGGCGCGTGTACACATACAGTTGCTCATGAAAAGGCTCTTCCAACTGGTATTCGCCGTACACGAGCACCAATCGTTCCTTACGGAGTACTACCATTTTCCTGAAATAATTCAGGATCGAATCCGGATCCTCTACCTGTGCCTTTGCGTTTACATATACATGATCAGGGTTTACTTTGAGCCAAGGTTCGCCGGTAGTGAAGCCCGCATGTTTTTCTCCCGACCATTGGAAGGGGGTGCGTGCATTGTCTCTGGCACCAAACTGCTGGTCGCGCAGAAAGATGTCCATATCTTCTCCCTGGTGTTCCAAGTATTGGTACATGCTCAGCGTTTCCACGTCACGGTAGTCGTGGATGTTTTCAAACCTGATGTTCGCCATCCCCAACTCATCACCATTATAAAAGATGGGGGTAGCGCGCATCGTCAGCAGGAAGGTGATCAGCATTTTAGCGGAAACATTTCTGAAACCGGGCGCTTCATTGCCCCACCTGGAAACCATCCGTGGCTGATCGTGGTTGCCGAGGTACACCGTTCCCCAGCCCTGCCTGCTGAAGACCTTGTCCCAGCGGGAATAGATCTCTTTAAATTTCAGCAGATCGTACCCTTCGGGATCAGGTCTTTTAAAGCCTGATTTCGCATAACCGAGTTGCATGCCTTCAAAATGGTACAGCATATGCAGTTCTTTCCTTTCTTCCTTTACAAAATCCGGGGCCTCTTCATGTGTGATACCGGGCGCTTCTGCAATGGTGGTAACATCATAAAACTGGAGCACCTTATCGTGTAATGTCCTGAGGTATTCGTGGAGTTGCGGCCCCTGGGAAAGATAATAGGACCAGTCGCCGCGGTATTTCTCCCTGATATCCTTATCCGTGATGACTGGCCAGGAGGTATCTTTCGACAAATAGGTTACGGCATCGAGGCGAAGTCCATCCACCCCTTTATCGAACCAGAACCGAACATTATCCAGCATGTCGTTGCGAACGGCTTCGTGCTCCCAGTTGAGGTCGGGCATTTTTGCGGAGAAGTAATGCAGGTACCAGGAGCGGGTGGCTTTGTTGTAGGTCCAGGCGTCACCTTTCGGATCAAAAAAACTATATCGTTTGGGTGGCTTTCCGTTTTCTTCGGGCCACCAATGATAGTATTGGTAGAAAGGGCTATTCCTGGACCGCTTCGCTTTTTTAAACCAGGCATGTTCATCGCTGGTATGGTTCAGCACAAAATCCATGATCAGCCGTATGTTCCTTTTGTGCAACGCTTTCAAAAGGGCATCGAAATCTTTCATGGTCCCATATTCCTTCATGATTGCCCTGAAATCACTGATATCGTAACCGTTGTCGTTATTAGGGGAAGCCAGCACGGGGTTGATCCAAACCATATCCACGCCAAGGTGCGCAATGTAATCCACCGCTTCCAGCATTCCTTTCAGGTCGCCTATGCCATCTCCGTTACTGTCTTTAAAACTTCTGACATATACCTGGTACACGATCCCTTCCTTCCACCAGGCACGCCTGCCACTGAATATACCGTTCATAACATCAATCGTTAACCCAGAGCGCACAGGAATATTAGTGCCAGTACCGGGCGTGCAACCTGCTTCCCTACCTGTAAACATCCCGCCACATCTTGTAGAACTGTGCAGGTAAGCACCCACGCAAATACCAGTATATCAGCCAAATGGAAGGGCATACTTTTTTGACGACTTGTGTAAAACGATTATGCCGACTGCAAAAAAAACGACCAAAGCCAGCCGCAAGCAAGGCGCGGTGGCAGAAATGGGATTAGCCTCAACGAGTGTACTGGAATTGTTCCTGCAGGAACTGGAAGCCATGTACTGGACCGAAAACCAACTCCTGTTTAGTATTCCGGTGTTGGAGCGCGCCAGCAGCGCTTCCAGTCTGAAAGCCGCGCTGGCAGACCACCTGGAAATTACAAAAGAACATGTGGGCCGCCTTGAAATGATTTTTGAAATGATGGAAGAAAAAATCTGCGCCGTGAAGTGCAACGCTATGGAAGGCCTTGATATGGATGCGGAAAACATCCTCCAAAACACCATGCCCGAGTCGCCGGAAAGAGATATGGGAATTATCCTCGCCGCCCAGAAAGTGGAGCAACACGAAGCAGCCGGTTACAAAGGACTGATCAAACTCGCGAACCTGCTGAACAGAGAAGATGTGGTTACCATCCTGCAACAAACCTTACAGGAAGAAATGATGGCCAACGACCTGCTGGACAGCATTTCACTGGAAGAATACCCCACCGCTATTTAACCCAACCATAAACTATATACTATGCCTTCAAAAAAGAAAATGCCCGGAAGCGAAAACAGCAAAATCAATGACCTTCAGAAGAATACGTTGGACAGTACCGGGGAATTCATGCGCACCAACCACGGCACCAAAATAAACGACGATCAGAACAGCCTGAAAGCGGGAAACCGCGGCCCCACGCTGATGGAAGATTTTATCTTCCGCGAGAAGATGACCCACTTCGACCATGAACGTATTCCGGAACGCATAGTTCACGCACGTGGATCCGGCGCCCATGGCGTTTTCCGCGTTTATGACTCCACTATGGAGCAATACACAAGGGCCCGTTTTTTATCCGATCCATCCATTGAAACACCAGTATTTGTTCGTTTCTCCACCGTAGCCGGTTCCCGGGGTTCTACCGATCTCGCCAGGGACGTACGTGGGTTCGCCACCAAATTTTATACGGAGGAAGGAAATTTCGACCTGGTGGGCAACAACATGCCCGTCTTTTTTATCCAGGACGCCATAAAGTTCCCCGACCTGGTACACGCCGTTAAACCAGAACCCGACAACGAAATGCCGCAGGCGGCTTCCGCGCACGATACCTTCTGGGACTTCATTTCACTGATGCCGGAATCGGCACACATGATCATGTGGCTGATGAGCGACCGCGCTATTCCGAGAAGCTACCGCATGATGGAAGGCTTCGGCGTACATACATTCAGGTTAGTAAACGCCAACAACGAGGCTACCTTCGTGAAATTCCACTGGAAACCAATACTGGGCGTACATTCTGTAGCCTGGGATGAGGCCCAGAAAATTTCCGGCAAAGACCCGGACTTCCACCGTCGCGACCTCTGGGATGCCATCGAAGCGGGACAGTTCCCGGAATACGAACTCGGGGTGCAACTGGTAGCCGAATCCGACGAACATAGTTTCGATTTCGACCTGCTCGATCCCACTAAAATAATTCCTGAAGAACTTGTTCCTGTTCAAAAAATCGGCAGGCTCACCCTGAACAGGAACCCGGATAACTTTTTTGCCGAAACAGAACAGATTGCGTTCCATGTGGGACACGTGGTACCCGGTATCGATTTCACCAACGATCCACTGCTGCAGGGACGGCTCTTTTCCTATACCGATACACAGCTCATCCGTTTGGGTGGTCCCAATTTCCAGGAAATCCCCATCAACCGGCCTGTAATGCCCGTACACAACAACCAGCGGGATGGCTATATGCGGCAAACCATCAACAAAGGAAAAAGCAGCTACCATCCCAATTCCACCGGAGGTGGATGTCCCTTCCAGGCGAAGTTCAGCGAAGGTGGCTATACCAG
>CAMLPA010000142.1 GCA_946481605.1 uncultured Flavihumibacter sp.
TCAAAGTTTTTAAAAGCATGGCTGATCTCTGCGCTGGTGTAGGTTTTGAACAATTCAGGCACCATCACATCGGTACAAACACGGTTTCTTTCGGCCCAGAAACCATGGGTCCATTCCACTGCATCCAGTGCGACACCTTTCAGCAGCGCGAATTTGCTTTCCCCTGTATTTACCAGGGCCCGCTGCTGTGAAAAACACGGAACCCCCGCACAGAAAAACACGGTCGCGCATGCGGCGATCTTAAAGATGCGCTTATTCATAACGGAATATTTTAAAACTATAATTACCGGCCCCCCTTCGGAGCCGGATGAATCCATCTTTGTCTCCCCGCTTCATTTCTGCTGCAATGATACTACCATTCACTGCTTCACGCACGTGAGCACCATTCTTTACCGGCAACCTGATTTCCGCACTGGCATTGGCGGGAATCGTAAACGCCAGGCTAAGCGTGTCATTCTCCCTGCTCCAATGTGAACGGAACTCACCATACGGAGACTGGTATTTTACCGTAACAAAAGAGAGTGAATCCACGGTCTCAGGCGCAAGTATATAACCATCCTGCGGCGGAACACCTTCCTGCTGGCGCACACCTCCAAGACCGGAATAGAACCATTCCCAGATATGTCCCAGCATAAAATGATTGTTGGAAACCAGCGGGGAAGCGACCCAGCTTTCGGTAAGTGCGGTTGCTCCTTTAGCAATCTGGTAGCCGTATCCGGGCACATCATAACGGTTGTTCATCCGGTAAATAATATCCGACCTTCCGGCCTCTTCCAGCACGCGGAGTACATACCGGTAGCCCACATCTCCGGCAGTAATCCTGTAATTGTTCTCAAGAATATTCTTCACCAATTGTGCGATGGCATTTCTTTTCTGAATGGAATCTGCCAGTCCCATGTACACAGCAATGGCATTGGAGGTTTGTCCGCCGGTGCCATAGTACTTCTTTCCAGCATCGTAAAACTTTGCATTGAAAGCCGCGCGCACTTCCCTGGCCCATTTCCCATACTGCAAAGCATCTTCCGGACGGTTCAGCAGTGTAGCAATCTTTTCCATAATGGAAAGATCATAAAAATAGGTAGCCGTAGCCGTGAGTCCCTGCGGGGTCAGTTGTGAGAAACCAGATCGCTCCGGCCCGATATCGTACCAGTCGCTGAGGCCATGCATCAGTATCCGGCCCGTATCTCTTGACCTGAGGTGTTCCAGGTAGCGTTGCATCATGGAATAGTTCTCTTCCAAGGCAAGTTTGTCGCCATACCAGGTGTACAGGTACCAGGGCAGGATGATGCCACTGCTGCCCCATTCCGGTGAATCCCTGAAAACACCATTGGTGAAATGCATTTCGGTGAACTCGGGCGCAATGGAAGGAATCAGCCCTTCGGGCGTTTGGGCCGTACGCATATCTGCCAGCATCTTTCGGAACAGCGGCGCCACAGCGTAGGCGTATTTTACGGAGCTTCCCATCAGGTGCAATTGCTCCAGCCATCCGAGTCTTTCACGGTGGGGGCAATCAGTGAAAATACTGACCATATTGCTGCGTACCGCCCAATCCACCAATGCATAGGTTTGATTGAAAAGCGCCGATGAAGTATGAAAAGAACCCGCATCGGGTGCGGCATTCCTGATGTGCAGGCTCTCTATACGCTTTACCACCGGCAAATCAGCATTCCTGTTATCGTCCTTTAACCGCGCACCTTCCACCTGTAAATACCGGAAACCGTAATAGGTGAATTTCGGAGACCATATTTCTTCTGTCCCCCCTTTCAGTATATAGGTGAAAAAACTGGGAGACCCCGTTTGTTTTTGTGTAACCCTTCCGTTGGAATCCAGTAATTCACCGGGGATTATACGGATAGAATCCCCGTTTTTTCCTGTTACCGTTATCCGTGGAATGGCGGAGGTATTCTGTTGCATATCGAAAACCAAAATACCGCGCCCGGGAGCCGTATGACGAACCGGTGTAAACACCTGCATCACCTTTACAGGATCAGCGTACTGTGCATACAAACGAATTGTATCCTGCGAAACGATTGCTTTTTTCCAGCGGGAATCATCAAATGAAGGCGTATCCCAGCCTTGCGGATAAAGCCTTGCATCGTAGTCTTCTCCGCCATATACCGATGAAAAAACGACAGGGCCTGGGGCAGCTTTCCAACTTTCATCAGAGCGAAGAAAATCCGTTGTACCATCTGTGAATTCCATACGAAGGAGGAACTTCAGTTTAGGATAACCATAGGCTCCGGTCAGTTTCCTGTAACGTTCCGCGGTACCGTAATAAAATCCGTTGCCCAACATGATTCCTATGGCGTTCTCTCCTTTCTTCAATTGATCTGTTATGTCAAAGGGAATATACAAAGCCTCCTTATCGTAACGGGTCCAGCCGGGATCCAGAAAATGATCTCGGGTCCTTTTCCCGTTAACGTACATTTCAAATTGCCCGAGCCCTGCCACAAAAGCCGTTGCGCGGAGCAACTTTTTAGTGACCGGGAAAGTTTTGCGGAGCAGTGGTAATACATTCCGTTTGTTGCCCAGTGCAAGTTTCCCTTTTCCGTGTTCTGCGGGAATGATTTTATTTTCAGCAGGCAAGGTATCGTAGCCGATCCACTGCGCGTTTCGCCAATCTGCTTTAGACGGTAATCCCATCTGCCAGCGGGCGATAGCGCTTACTGCCCGGTCGCCTTTGTTGCTCCAGACTTCCACGCGCCAGAAATAAGTTTTTCCAGCCTCCAATCTTTCCCCTCCGTATTTTAACTGAAAAGACGCAGAGGAAAACACCTTTCCCGAGTTCCACTGATCACCCTCATTTTTTTTCAGCAAGTTGCTGTCTGTGGCAACGAGTATCTTGTAATACTGTTGTATAACATCGGTTAAACCAGAGGTGAGTTGCCATCCCAGCAACGGTTGCGGAGCTTCAACACCCAGCTTAGATGGCCTGTATTCACAATGAAGGTCGTGCACCTGTAAACGCTGCGCCGATGCACCCGGTGCGCATACAAACACCAGTATCACCCCAATCCATATTAATGCACTTCGCTTCATGCCATCTTTTATTATTTCATCCAACTTTTACTGCACTGCCCTGTATTTCACTACATATTCCTTTCCAGGCATTATGTTTATTTCAAAAACACCGTTACCCAGATCAGTTACCTGCGCATCTTTCACAACAGGTTTGGTTTTGCTGCTGAACCGAAGTGTTCCTGTGCCTGCCATGGCGCCTTTTACGCGTAATTCGGTTTTGGAACAACGGACCTCTACATTACCATCAGGCGTGGGCACTTTTCCTTCCATCCATTCCAATCCACCGAGAACGGGCGCTATCAAATATTTTTCATAGCCCGGCGCCAGCGGTTTTACGCCGAGGTAATATTTTCCCAACAGGTAAATGGGACTTGCGCCCCATGCGTGGCACAAACTTTTTCCGAAAGGTCTTCCATACATTGCGTAGTGTTCAGCACCTTTTTTATCCGGATTGTATTCTTCCCAGAAAGAAGTTGCCCCCAGTTCCAGCATGCCTCCCCAGTATGCTTTCATTTCCTGCAACACTTTTGATTGCTCCCCGATCGCGCAAAGCGCTTCCAGTTCATAGAAGCGCATATACGGTGTCGTGATCTTCTGAATGGCCGGATTCAGCAATACAGTTTGCTTCACGGCATCCTGTTGCGCTTTTGTAAAATAGCCGAAAAAGATCGAGAACATATTGGCATACCGCGTTACGTTTTCCGTAGGCATGCCATTCACCCTGCTGTGCACCAGCGCTTTTTTCTGTTCGTTCCAGTACACCGAAGCTATCTTTCGTTTCATCTCTTCAAACAGCGTTTTGTATTCATTCTCTGCCGTGGGATCTCCATACAAACTAGCGCATAAGCTCATTGTTTCCAGGCTTCGGCAAAGCAATAACTGCTCAAAACTCACTTCCCCCTGCTTACTCAGCTTTTCGGCCCAGTCTATAAACACCCAATCCCCCGCCAGTCCTTCCATGAATCCGTTCTTATTCCTTCTGGCCAGACAAAAGTCCATCAGGCTTTTCATCCTTGGATAAAACTGTTTGATGAAAGATTGATCGCCTGTAAAAAGGTAGTAATCATACACGCCCAGGAACCAGTAAAAAGTATAGTCCATGATGGTATTGATATGGCTCGATACCGGATCTTTTCCCCTCAAAGCGAGTGCCGTTCTGGAAACCGCGGGCGCATCGAAGAAAAGGTAGTAGTTCATCAGGTAACTCTGGTAAGCGTCTCCGCTCCATATCCAGCGGTCGCGTTTGATGCCGTCGATAAAGAACTCCCGGCTGCTGAGGTGCAGGGTGTAAGCAGATACGTCCCAGATTTTATTCAATTGAGGATCGGAACAGCGGAAAGCGCCCCGGTACTGAAGCGGAAGGTATTCGTACAACATAGAAACGGAGTCGAAGCCTGCACTTCCCTGCGGCACTATGTTGACGTAACGGAAGGCCTTTGATAAAGGCAGCACAGAATCTTTGGCAGAAGACTGATTGAGCTGAAGCATATCCAGCGTTTCGCAATGCGTCGCGGAAAGCGCTTCTTCTTTCGATTCACCGTAATATATATTCACCACGCCATTTCCTTTCAGCCCGTGCAGTTTCAGGAAACCGAAAGTTTCTTTGCCGAAATCCACCAGTGTTCCATTGGCTGATTTTGATAAATTCGTTGCAAACATTGGGGTTGTGGCCAGTTTATAAGCGGAAGGTTTCTCCAAAGGATCAGCGAAACCCCATGTTCCTGCATTGAGCCAGGTGGTTCCCGATTGATCACTGGCCTTCCCGGTTTCATCAATCCATTCTTTGTCCTCGAACGTGACCAGCCATGATGTATCGGAATACACAGTTTTTCCTTTTACAAATACCGAAGGCACCACATCCTGGGCATGTACTTTAATATTCAGTTGGTGCTTCCCTGCGGGAATAACGATTTCGGTGGGATAGCCCGTCAGCATCTTTCCATCCAGCTTCACGTTGTATTGTCCTTCCGTGAATATTTCGATGCGTTCAGGCGCTTTCAACTCAAATACCTTATGAAAATCCATCAGCACGTAATGGTTATCCAGTCGCCAGAATGGCGGAAAGAATGTCCCTCTTTCCGTTCTGCGGTTTTGCATTTTGTTGGCCATCCATACTTCAAAATCTCCGGGATACCATATCCATACGGGTGACTGTGCCATACTTTGCGTGGAAAAACAGATTCCCAGCACCATAATCCAGCAACGGATGAAGCGTTTGTTCATTTTATCCATAATTTAATGCCCATTAAATATCAGATAGAGTGCTACCATTACAACGGCCAGTATGGCCCATAACCATTTCACTTTTTTTACCGTAACCGGCAATGCACCTTCTTCCACCACCGCATGGTCCTGCTTTCCGAAAAGAGAAACCAGTACGGCGATCACCAGCAGCAACGCGAAAATGTAAAACGACAACAATAAATAATGCGGCCACCAGGGATGCTTATCCGGCGTGAGTATCCACAGGTAAATAATACCTATCCCCAGGCTGATTACGGATCCCAGCGATAATATCGTGTTCACCGCATTCCTGGTGGTCCGTTTCCAGAAAACGGATAGCAGGAATACCACCGACAAAGGGGGTGCAATGAAGCCCAACACAGACTGGAACACATCGAACAGGTTCAATCCTTTGATGTTATCAATCGCCAGCGCCATGCCAATCGCGAAGATGCAGCCCGCTACAACAGCATAGCGGCCCATCCTGATGATTTGCGCGGGTGTGGCGCCGGGATTGATTCTTTTCACGTAAACATCCATGGTGAACACTGTGCTCAACGAATTCAGGGATGATCCGATTGTTCCCACCAGCACAGCGATCAACACCACGATCACCAGACCGTTCAACCCGGGTGGGAACAGGTTCGTGACCATCGTCATATAAGCTTCATTCGGATTGGACAACCCCGGGAAAAGTTCATAGCAGAGAATACCGGGTATGATAAACAATGGCAGCGAAAGTATTTTGAGCCACCCGATAAAATTAACGCCCAACTGGCCCTGCTCCAGGTTCTTCGCCCCCAGCACCGATTGCACCATGGCCTGATCGGTACAGAAGAAAGCCACTGCTGCCACGGGATATCCTAAAAGAATGGCGGGCCAGGGATATCCTTTGTCGGAAGCCGGATGAATGAGGTTCCAGAAATCGGGTGGCGCTTTTTCGTACAGCGCCTGTACCCCACCCACTTTATCGATCCCGATAATGGTCAGTAAGAGCGATACCACGATGAGCAGACACATCTGGAAAACGTTCACCCTTGCGATCGCTTTCAATCCTCCGGCGAAGGTGAATATCCCTGCAAAAGCCACCAGCACGATCACCGACTGCCACATAGGAATACCCAGTATCTGCCGTACGAGGAAGCCGCCGGCAAATAATCCCAGCGATAGCCAGGAAATCAATATTTTGATCAACGCGTACCAGGCCAGTATATTCCTGGTGGTATCACCATAACGGTTACCCATAAACTCCGGCATGGTACTTACTTTCGCGGCGATGTACCTGGGTGCGAATACCAGCGCCAGCAACATAAGGAATACGAATGCATACCATTCAAAATTTCCGGCAACAATGCCTGTGCTGTAACCGATACTTGCAAAAGCCAGTAACATGGAAGGTCCTACATTGGTGCCCCACATGTTAAAACCAATGCTGTACCATCTGAGCGATTTTCCTGCGAGAAACAAACTTTCATCTTCCTTACGCTTACCAGTACTCGCCCGGTAGCCTATGTAAAAAAGGATGAGCAGGTAGATGCCCACGATGGCAAAATCTATCGGCTGCAGCTTATCGACGATGCTGTTCATGCGGGTTGTTGAAGTGGTTTGGAAAGCACATCACTGATTTTTACCGGCATGCCAGTGCGCAATGATTTTTCCATTGCCTGCAATACCGCAATAGTGCCGATACCCTCCTCCAGGTTGGGATAGGCCGTTTTTCCATTCTCCAGACATTCCGCAAAATATTCCAGGTAATTCTGGTACTCTCCCGCATGGTGACTTTTCCCTTCAAAACGGAAATAGTGTTTCAGTTTATGCTCCCAGGTAATGATCCGTTCTTCGCCTTTTTTATCTGTAATAGCATACCGCAGGTCCATATAATCCGCCTGGCTGCATCCTTCCGATCCGCGCAGAATGCAACTCATTTCACTGTCGCGGGTAACGGGCTGAACCGGGCTACTGTACACACCGCTCACCCTAGCAATCCTTCCATCCGCGGCCTTGAAGATGAAGTGCATGGTATCTTCATTTTTTAATCCCCCGTTTTTACCGTTCGGACTCAGCATGCCGTACCCCATCACCTCCACGATATCTGGCAGATACCAGCGTACCAGGTCCACCGGATGGCTCAACCCGCCGAACAACCATCTGAATGACGTCTCCAACGACCAGCCCTTGCCCAGGAACCAGCGATGGTCTGCGTGGTAATAAGCTTCAACGGTTACCAACTCACCAATTTCTCCGGCAGCGAAGTCGGCACGCTGCCGTTTCATCGGTTCGAAGAAACGGGAACTCTGTCCAACGAATACATGTTTACCAGACCTCTTTTGCGTTTCCAGCAAAGCTTCGGCTTCCGAAAGATCATTCAACAACGGTTTTGTGCAAACAACATGCTTGCCCGCTTCCAGGGCCTGCATGATATGCCTTGCGTGCAAATGATCGGGCGTATAAATAGCAATCACCTCAATTCCAGGATCGTTCAGTAAATCATCGTATTGCAGCGTATAGGTTTTGAAACCAAATTCCGCACACCGTTGTTGGCAAAGCGCTTCATTTCTGTCACAGATATTCACCAGCTTCCACAACGG
>CAMLPA010000143.1 GCA_946481605.1 uncultured Flavihumibacter sp.
TACCGCAACAGGAACTTTACCCTTCAATGGTGCCTGATCTCCGAAAGCCTGAACGCCTCCGCGCACGTGAAAGGAGAACACGGTTACGGCGGAATATGGGGTGGGGAAGGCGCCAGTTTCCACCACAACCTGCTGGCCCACCACAAAAGCCGGATGCCCAGGTTCAGCGGTTCTTCTTCCACGCAGAATCCCGAAGATGAATTGGTGGATTACCGCTATAATGTGGTGTACAACTGGACCATCAACAATTCCTACGGCGGTGAAAAAGGGAAATACAATGTGGTGAATAATTATTACAAAGCAGGACCCGCCACCCGGAAAACGGTGGTGGAAAGAATATTGAACCCTTCTTCGCCCTATGGTTTGTTTTATGTGAACGGAAATGTATTGGAGAATTCCCCCAAAGTAACCGCAAACAACTGGGCAGGGGTGCACTGTAAAAACCCCGATTCTGCCCGTGCTGAAAAACCCTTTCCTGCACCCGAAATTAACGGTGTGGATGCGGCCAAAGCATACGAGCAGGTACTGAAATTCGCCGGCGCCAGTTTCAAAAGAGATGCCCTGGATGAAAGAATCGTAAATGAAGTGCGTTCAGGAACGGCTTCAAATGGGAAGGAAAAAAATGGCATCATCAATACCGTTGAAGAAGCAGGTGGATTGCCGATATTGAAATCTGGCATCGCCCCAAAAGATACGGATGGCGATGGCATACCAGATGTATGGGAGAAAGAACACAAACTGGATCCGTTAAAAAACGACGCCCAACTGAAATCCTTACACAAAGAGTATACAAACCTTGAGATATATTTGAACGGTCTCCTGCAACTGCCAGCAGGGAAAGCCTGATCTTAAAACCCGAAGTACCTCGTTTACGCTAAACTTCGCAGAAGGTTCCTGCCCCTCTCCCCCGGGAGAGGGGTTGGGGTGAGGCCACCACGCAAAACAACCACCATGAAATACCTCCTTTACTGTTTACTCCCATTCTTTTTTACCTCAAAAGAAAAGATGCATATCTACCTTGTTGGTGATTCCACCATGTCCATCAAAAGCACCAAAGCTGTTCCCGAAATGGGTTGGGGCGTACCTTTCGCTACTTTTTTCGACAGTTCAGCGGTGGTGGAAAATCATGCGCAGAATGGAAGAAGCACCCGTAGCTTTATGCAGGAGAAACGCTGGGAGCCCATCGTGAATAAACTGGAGAAAGGTGATTATGTATTGATCCAGTTCGGACACAACGACGAAATACCCACCAAAAAATCAGCCACCACCCCGGATGAGTTCCGGAAGAACCTGGAAAAATACGTGAACGATACCCGTGAAAAAAACGCGTTTCCGGTGTTGGTTACCGCCGTGGCGAGAAGGCATTTTTCCCCTGAAGGAAAACTGCTGGACACACACAAGGAATATTCCGACATCACCCGCAGCGTGGCCAAACAATTAAATGTTCCACTGGTGGACCTCGATGAAAAAAGCCGTGCTTTATTGCTGCAGATGGGGCCGGAAGCCTCAAAGCTGCTTTACCTGCACCTGCAACCGGGAGAACACCCGAACCATCCTGCCGGTAAAGCCGACGATACCCATTTCAGCGAACTTGGCGCAAGGCTGATGGCGCAACTGGTGCTGAAAGAACTGAGGTCGCTTAACTTGCCGATAGTGGATCATGTAGTAAACAATCAGAAATAGTTCATCCGCCACAACAATAACCCGCTTACTATGTACAGAATTACCACGCTGTGTTTTTTATTTCTTGCCGCTGTTTTGCTGTCCTGGCGTGCCGATCCTGTTAAATTGGTGGTGGCCAAAGATGGTACCGGCGATTATACCACCATCCAGGAGGCTGTAAATGCGGTGCGCGATCTTTCACAAGTCCGCGTAACCATTCACGTTAAGAACGGCATTTACCGTGAAAAACTGGTGATCCCTTCCTGGAAAACACGGATATCGATTATCGGTGAAAATACGGATAGCACCATTATCTCCTGGAACGATTATTCCGGTAAACCCTATCCGGGAAAGGATTTTACGGGCAAGGATAAATTCAGTACTTATACTTCATATACCGTTCTCGTACAGGGCAATGATTTTATTGCCGAAAACCTGACCATCGAAAATACATCCGGTCCCGTAGGGCAGGCCGTGGCGCTCCATGTGGAGGGCGACAGGTGCATTGTACGCAAATGCAGGCTCCTCGGTAACCAGGATACGCTGTACACCGCCACCAATACCAGCAGGCAGTATTATGAAGATTGTTATATAGAAGGCACAACGGATTTTATTTTCGGCGAAGCAACCGCTGTTTTTCAACGCTGCACCATCTTCAGCAAAAGAAATTCTTACATTACCGCAGCATCTACATCGCCTGCGCAGCCATTCGGGTATGTATTTTTTGATTGTACGCTGAAGGCCGATACTTCTGCTAGGAAAGTTTACCTGGGACGGCCATGGCGGCCACACGCAAAAACGGTGTTCATCCGCACGGATATGGATGCGCATATTCTGCCCGCAGGCTGGGACAACTGGCGCAACCCGGACAATGAAAAAACAGTGTTGTACGCGGAATATGAAAGCAAAGGGCCGGGCGCTTCAAAGGAACGGGTGAAATGGGCGAAACAACTTGCGGCAAAGGAGCTGAAACAATACACTTTGAAACAAATTTTTACCCGGCACGACGGATGGGTGCCTGAAAAAGGGCGGTAAAATGTATGCAAGGCTTTGCTTACGCTGAATCTTTGAGCAAGCCTCAATACCGGTTACGTTCGAAACGTCAAATTTTTGCAGATGAAAAAGCTACTGTTATTGCTGCTGGTTTTCATTGGTGTAATGAATGTAAATGCACAACAGCCGGTTCCCGTAAAACCCAGGGTGTTGATAAGCACGGATATTGGCGGAACCGACCCCGATGACAATCAGTCTATGACGCATTTGCTGATGTACAGCGATAAATTTAAGATTGAAGGTCTTGTATCGTCCCCGTCATACGGGAATGGGAGTAAGGCTGAAATTTTACGCATGATAGACCTCTATGAAAAAGATTACCCCAAACTGAAAGCGCATGAAAAAAAACTTGCGTCTCCGGGTTATTTGCGGTCAGTGACCAAACAGGGCAAAAAGGGGAGTGCTCCTTACAAAGGATACACATCAGCCACGGAAGGGTCGGAATGGATCATCAAATGTGCCAGGAAGAAATCGGCACAGCCCTTGTGGGTATTGGGCTGGGGCGGTTTGGAAGATGTGGCGCAGGCCCTGCACGATGCCCCGGATATCCAGGATAAGATTCGTATTTACTGGATCGGAGGCCCCAATAAAAAATGGAGCGCGAACAGCTATAATTATATCGTTAAGCACTTTCCTGACCTCTGGTTTATTGAAGTGAATGCGTCTTACTATGGGTTCTTCTCCAAAACTGATATAATCGATAGCATAAGAGGCGATAAATACTACGATAACTATATCCGCTCTTCGGGGCATCTCGGAAAGGATTTTAAAAATTACTATAGCGGGGAAGTAAAGATGGGCGATACGCCATCGTTGCTGTACCTCATGGACGGCGATCCCGAAAATCCCATGCGGGAAAGCTGGGGCGGAAGCTTTGAGCGTTTTACCAACAGTCCTAAAGTTGTTTTTGATCGAGCTACACAGGTGACCGATACCGTGTCTTTTTGTACGATAGTAGAGTTTGTACTGAATGGCCCCGAAATAAATATTCCACCGGATTCCGTTTGTTTCTGGATGGAAGTTCCCTACAAAAATGAGGTACAGAAATGGGGAGGTTATTACCTGGGTGATGGCAAATACGGACTGATGTACATTCCAAAGCAAGCTGAAAAGCTGCATTACAAAATTACTTCAGCAATCCCGGGGTTCAAGGCGCGGCAAGGTGTGCTCACTGTTACCAACCAATGGCCGGGAAAAGAAAATGCAACAGATTATAAGCTTGGTAAAAACTGGTTTACGGATAAGAAAGATCCTCAACTGTACGATGGAAAGATACAGGGCGGTAAAACCGTTTCAAAGTGGCGCGAAGAAGTTTTGCTGGATTGGGCAAAAAGGTGGGCATGGCTCAGGTAATGGGCGGATAATGGAATTCGATATAAGGACCGGAACTGATCTGAAAATCGATATGTATGGATAAAATGATTTCATCCTGAAAAGATCAAATAATGATAAAGAAAATACTTATTGCGTGTTTGTTTTTTAACGGGGTACATGCTGGTATTTTCGCCCAGGAAAAGATAGTATTGTGGCCCAATGGGGGCATGCCTAATACAAAGCATCTTCCGATGAGCGACAGCATCGCCAATGAACGGGTGTACCAGGTGGGGAAACCTTCCATGCTGGCATATTTCCCTTCCCGCCAGGAAAATAAACGTGCTGCTGTGGTCATTTGTCCGGGAGGCGGCTACCAGCGACTTGCTTATATGATCAGCGGGGTGCAATTGGCAAAATGGTTCAATACCATCGGTATGAGTGCTTTTGTCCTGAATTACAGGCTTCCGCATTCCCCGGATTTGATTGAAAGGTCGAAAGCGCCATTGCAGGATTTGCAAAGGGCCATTCAACTGATCAGGAAAAATGCGGTTCTATGGAATATTGATTCCAGTCGGGTGGGCGTAATGGGGTCCTCCGCGGGAGGGCATCTTGCGGCAATGGCTGCTGTAAGTTCCAAACTGATGTATGGCAGGAAAGACAGTGTTTCTTTCATGTCTTTTCTGCCGGATTTTTCAGTGCTTGTTTCTCCCGTAATCAGCATGGGCGAATATGCGCATGCAGGCAGCAGGAAAACATTGCTGGGAGAAAAACCCACTGATAAGGATATAGAAGTTTTCTCCGCAGAAAAACTTGTATCCGCTGCCACATGTCCGGCATTTCTTGTTCATGCTGCCAATGATAAAACAGTAGCTGCGGAAAACAGTTTGGTGTACGCTGCTGCAATGTTGAAACACAAAAGACCGGTAAGCGTGCATATTTTCCCGGAGGGAGGACACGCCATCGCACTGCGCAATAACCCGGGAAGCACAGCGCTATGGCCAGCATTATGTGAGCGCTGGCTTATTGAAATGAATTTCATCTCTGAAAAGATCAAATAATGATAAAGAAAATCCTCGCCGCCTTTTTGTTTTTTAACGGTGTTTGTGCTGGTGTTTACGCCCAGGCTTATTCCTGGGAAAAACTTCCGGTGGCCCAGTTGCCCTCTTTTAAAAAAGATACCATCAACATCAAAGCTTTTGGAGCAAAGAATGATGGTGTTACGCTCAATACAAAAAACATCAACAACGCTATCATGGCCTGCTCAAAAAAGGGCGGTGGTGTGGTGCTTGTGCCTGAAGGCATCTGGCTCACAGGACCTGTGGAAATGCAGAGTAATGTAAACCTTCACCTGAAAGCAGGCGCTATGCTGTTGTTTACAAAAGACTTCGATCAATACCCGCTGGTAGAAGGATTTTACGAGGGAAGAAGAGCGGCCAGGAACCAGTCGCCGGTATTTGGAACCAACCTTCGCAATATTGCCATTACCGGGAGAGGTGTAGTGGACGGCAACGGCGATGTGTGGCGCATGGTTGGTCGCGACAGGCTTACGGCATCGGAATGGAAAAAGAAAGTAGCATCCGGAGGAATCGTTAGTGCCGATGAAAAACTCTGGTATCCTTCCGCCAAAACAAAAAAGGCGCATGAAGAAAAGCGCAGTATGTTACTGGAACCGGGAAAATCCCTGAAGGATTTCGAAGACATTAAAGATTACCTCCGTCCCAACCTGGTGGTATTCATCAATTGCAACCGTTTTTTACTGGAAGGCGTTACGTTTCAGAACTCACCTGCCTGGAACCTTCACCCCATCATGTGCAGCGATATTACACTGAAAAACGTGACCGTTAAAAACCCGGAGTACGCGCAGAACGGTGATGGAATAGACCTGGAATCCTGTAAAAATTTCCTCCTCGAAGACTGCACCTTTGATGTAGGGGATGATGCTATCTGCATCAAATCCGGAAAAGATGAGGAAGGCAGAAAGCGCGGTATGCCAACAGAAAATGGCGTGGTGAGAAACTGCATTGTGTACAAGGGACATGGCGGCTTCGTGGTCGGCAGTGAAATGAGTGGCGGGGCGAGAAATATTTTCGTGGAGAATTGCCTGTTCATGGGTACCGACAAAGGATTGCGCTTTAAAACCACCCGCGGACGCGGCGGTGTGGTGGAACATATTTATGCAAGGAATATTTATATGAAGGATATTGTTCAGGAAGCAATATTCTTCGATATGTATTATTTCGTGAAATCTCCAACCGACGGGGAAAGAACGGTTACACCCGAAGTGAATGCGGGAACACCGGTTTTCCGGAAAGTGTTTATGGAGAATATTGTGTGTGAGGGCGCAAACAAAGGCATCTTCATCCGGGGATTACCAGAAATGAATGTCCAGGACATCCACATGAAGAAGATGACCCTCACTTCAAAAATCGGGGCCGAAATTATTGAGGGGACCCGTATCTATATGAAAAATATTACGCTCAACTGTACGGTAAACACACCGGTTGTATTGGTGGAGAACAGCCATGAAGTGTGGGTGAAATCCCTGGAGTATCCGGCTACAGATACACCTTTTGAATTGAAAGGCACACCAGCCTCCGAATTAAAAATCCAAAAGAACTGATCCCATGCGTATGCTTCACTTAACAAGGTTTTTATGTTTCGCAGGATGGCTGATGCTGCTTTCCTGTTCAAAAAAAATACAGGCGGGCGTTACGGCGCAACCTATGTACGATATGGTGGTGGCCCAGGATGGCTCTGGTGATTTTACCACCCTCCAGGCTGCCTTTAATGCGGTGCCGGATTACCGTAAAAAGACCACCGTGATATTCGTGAAAAAAGGACGGTACAAAGAAAAACTGGTGCTGGCCGAATCGAAGAACTTCGTTACGATTATTGGAGAGGATAAAGACAGTACCATCCTTACTTACGATGACTATGCGCAGAAACTGAATGCTTTCGGGGAAGAAAAAGGTACTTCAGGCTCATCCTCTTTTTATGTGTATGGCAAAGATTTTACGGCGGAGCATATTACGTTCGAGAACAGCTCCGGCCCTGTAGGACAGGCCGTAGCGATTTTAGTGGCAGGAGACAGGGCACGATTCATCGGGTGCAGGTTCCTGGGTTTTCAGGATACGCTGTACACTTACGGCCAGGAGAGCCGCCAGTTTTATAAAGATTGTTACATTGAAGGAACGGTTGATTTCATCTTCGGTTCCTCAACAGCCTGGTTCGAGCATTGTACTATCTTCTGTAAAAAGAACGGGTACGTTACCGCCGCTTCCACACCGCAGGCAAAGAAATTTGGCTATGTGTTTATGCATTGCAGGATCATGTCCGATGCTGCTCAGCACAGTTTCTATCTGGGCCGCCCCTGGAGGCCTTATGCCAGAACAGTATTTCTTCATACTGAAATGGCGGCACACATCAGACCGGAAGGTTGGCACAACTGGGGTAAAGTAGAAAATGAGAGCACCGTTTTTTACGCGGAATACAAGAGTGTTGGCCCTGGTGCGCAACCGTTAAAACGCGTACAATGGTCCCGGCAATTAACCGATCAGGAGGCCGGCGCATATACATTGCAGGCAGTAATGGGGGATTGGGATCCGCTTGCCGGGTTGTGATTCAGGAATGGCGCAGGTATTCTTGAATTTATATACCGGTAGCGATAGTCCTGTATCTGTTTTTAAATTGTAGAAAAAGAGGTAATGCTGGTGCATTCCTTGTTTAGCATAATGAACAATATGAAAAGAAACGTACTATATGCGGCTGTTTTGATGCTGCTTTCAGCCACAGTCGATGC